>JBATTL010000049.1:0-23787 GCA_049670525.1 Thiohalocapsa sp.
AGGTCTGCGTGTCGGTGCAGCGGGTGTACGCCGATCAGGCGATCGCCGAGCCGCTGGCGCGGCGGCTGGCAGAGGTTGGGGCGTCCATGCGCGTCGGCAGCCCGCTGGATGCGCAGACCGAGGTCGGCCCGCTGATTCGCCCGTCCGAGGTCGCGCGTGTTCATGAGTGGGTGACGGAGGCGGTCGATGCCGGCGCGCGCTGCCTGACCGGCGGACAGCCGCTGTCGGACACCTGTTATCCACCGACCGTCTTAGTCGACCCGCCGGCCAGGGTGCGCGTGAGTCGGGAAGAGGTCTTCGGACCTGTCGTTTGCGTCTACCCCTACCGAGATGCGGAGTCAGCGATCCAGCGTGCGAACGGCCTGCGTTCCGCATTCCAAGCCGCCGTTTTCAGTCGAGACATCGATTTTGCGCTGGGCGCCGCGTCCAAGCTCGCCGCATCCGCGGTGATGATAAACGACCACACTGCATTTCGCGTGGATTGGATGCCCTTCGCGGGTCTGAAGGAATCGGGCCTCGGCGTCGGCGGCATCCCCTACAGCTTTCGCGACATGCGGGTCGAGAAGCTGATCGTCATGCACTCTCCCCACCTCTGATCCGTGCCGCTTTCGGGACGCATCGCCCGCTTACCGCCAAGCCAGGACAACCAATGACCCCCGACACCAACGGTTTCTTGCTCAACGCCCTGGGCGCGATGGCCGCCCTGTTCATCTTCGTGATCGGCTTGATCGCGCTCTGGGCTGTCGTCGCCTTTATCATCGACGTGTCCCAGACCAGCCAAGCGGTGCGACGCAATTATCCCGTAATCGGTCGCTTCCGTTATTTGTTCGAGCACCTCGGCGAATTCTTCCGGCAGTACTTCTTCGCCATGGACCGCGAGGAACTGCCCTTTAACCGCGCCCAGCGTTCCTGGGTCTACCGGGCGGCGAAGGATGTCGACAACACCGTGGCATTCGGCTCCACGCGCAATCTTAACGTGACCGGTCAGGTCCTGTTCGTCAACTGTCCGTATCCGACTCTGGGGACCGACGCAGTCGACGCCAAACCGGTGACCATCGGACCCGACGCGCGGACTCCCTATACGACCGCATCGCTGTTCAACATCTCGGGGATGAGCTATGGCGCCATCTCCAAGCCCGCCATCGAGGCACTGGCCCAGGGTGCGGCGCGGGCCGGTTGCTGGATCAACACCGGGGAAGGCGGTTTGTCTCCCGATCACCTCGAGAGCGGCGCCGATGTGGTGTTCCAGGTCGGCACCGCAAAAAATGGTGTCCGCGACCTGGATGGCAACCTCAGCGACGACAAGCTGCGCGATGTTGCCGCTCACCCCCAGGTGAAGGCGTTCGAGATCAAGATGAGTCAGGGTGCGAAGCCGGGCAAGGGTGGCATCCTGCCTGGCGCTAAGGTCACCCCCGAGATCGCAGCCATTCGCGGGATTCGGATCGGTGAGGATGCCATCAGCCCCAACCGCCATCTGGACATCGGCAATAACGAACAATTGCTGGCGATGATCGCGCGGGTTCGCGAGGTGACCGGTAAGCCAGTCGGTTTCAAGGCCGTGATTGGGGCCTACGGCTGGCTGGATGCACTGTGCGACCTGATCCACCAGCGCGGGATCGAGTCGGCGCCCGATTTCATCACCGTCGACAGCGCGGACGGCGGCACCGGCGCGGCGCCGATGCCACTGATCGACGATATGGGGCTGCCGCTGCGCGGGAGCCTGCCGCTGCTGGTTGACAAGCTCTGCGAGCACGGTCTGCGCGAGCGGGTGAAGGTCGTCGCCTCGGGCAAGCTGGTCACACCCGCGGACCTGGCCTGGGCACTGTGCATCGGCGCCGACTTCGTGGTCTCGGCGCGCGGGTTCATGTTTTCCCTAGGCTGCATCCAGGCATTGCAATGCAACAAGAATACCTGCCCCACCGGTATTACGACGCACAATCCCAAACTGCAGCGTGGGCTGCATCCGCCCACCAAAGCGGTGCGGGTCGCCGCCTATGTCAAGAACATCGTTCATGAGGTCGGCATCATCGCGCATGCCTGCGGTGTCCGTCATCCGCGGGAGCTGAAGCGCTTCCATGCTCATGTTGTGCAACCGAACGGACTGACAGCGCCGCTGGACGCACTGCATCCAGAGGTGGAGGCGCGGCGAACGGCGTAGCCATGGATTTCTGTCCCCGGTGCGGACACAACGCCCCCGCGATTTCCCGCTGATCGGGCTCGCGTCGGCGAAGCATACGGCACCTGATCCCTGCTCGAACTCCGTCGGCCGCGACAGCACCGGCGAAGGACCGTGCCGGATCCGCACGAAAGAACCGGGCAACCACTGACTGTCATCGACCTGCTGGACGGACTCGAAGCGACCACGAGTCCTGCTGGTGACCGCCGTTGTTGCGTTGACTCAATCAGCGGCAAGCGCGTGAAGATCCCGATCCCGCATACCAAGCAAATACAGGATGCCGTCCAGTCCGACCGTCGCGATGGAGTGGCGTGCCTGCTCCTTGACCAAGGGCTTGGCGTGGTAGGCGATGCCGAGGCCAGCGATGGAAAGCATGGGCAGGTCGTTCGCACCATCGCCGACAGCGATGACCTGCTCGAGGCGGATGCCTTCGCTGGCGGCGATTTCACGCAGCAGCTCAGCCTTGCGTTGGCCGTCGACGATGGGGCCGGTGACCTTGCCGGTGAGTCGGCCCTGCTCGAACTCCAACTGATTGGCGTGCACATAATCGATACCGAACCGGCGCTGGAGGTGTTCCGCAAAGTACGTAAAACCGCCGGACAGGATCGCGATCTTGTAACCGAGACTCTTCAGGGTGCCGATCAGTCGCTCGGCGCCGTCGGTGATGGGCAGGCGATCGGCGATGCCGGCCAATACCGATTCGTCCAGTCCTTCCAGCAGCGCCATGCGGCGGCGAAAACTCTCTGAGAAGTCGATGTCACCGCGCATGGCGGCCTCGGTGAAGGCCGCTACCCGCTCGCCGACACCGGCGACGGCGGCCAGTTCGTCGATGACTTCGGTCTGGATGAGGGTCGAGTCCATATCGAAGCAGACCAGACGCCGGTTGCGTCGGAATATGTCGTCTTCCTGGATCGCGACGTCCAGGTCCATGTCCTGGCCGAGGGTCAGAAAACTGGCATGCAGCGCGCTGATGTCCTGCACTGGACCCCGCAGCCAGAGCTGAACGCTGGCGTGCCGGTCCTTTTCCTGTCTGATCTGATCCGCTCGTGAAGGAGGGCGCGCGCGTCGGGAGATACGTCCCGACAGGCGCGTGATCTGTTCGATGTTAAGCCCTGACCGAGTGACGACCGCCGACACACGTGCAATGTGGGTCGCGCTGATCTCGCGTCCCAGCAGCGTGACGATGTGACGGGGCTGTCCCTGATCACGAACCCAGATCTCATAGGCGTCCGGATCGATGGGTGTGAACCGCAGATCGAGGCCCAAATCGTGGGCCTTGAACAGCAGCTCTCGGAACAGGGGACAACCGCCGCGGTCGTCAGGCAATTCCACCAGCAGCCCAAGGGCCAGGGTGTTGTGGATCACTGACTGACCGATGTCCAGAACGGTGACGTCATAGCGCGCCAGCACATTGGTCAGACCCATCGTGATGCCCGGTTTATCGCGGCCGGAGATGTCGATCAAGACGATTTCGCGCATCGGTGTGGTCGAGGCTTGGCGTTGGTCGGACCTGAAGCATGACCCGATGCGGGCTTCCGTTGCAATGCGGACGGGTCATCCGAAATCGCCCTGCCGCAGGCGTGCGATGGATTCGCCCAGGGTAACCATGGACGTGGTCAGGGCCGTGAGCTGAGCTTCCAATCCATCGCGTTCCATTTCGATGGACTGCTCGATCGAGCGGGCGTGATTGCCGAGGTCGTCGACCCCAAGGTTGAGGGCAATTCCGGCCAGCGCGTGGGCCGTTCGACACGCGCCGTCGCGATCACCATCAGCGATCAGCGCTTCTATCCGCTCCGCATAGCCTTTGTGGTAGTCGTAGAAATCGAGCAGCAGGCGGCGGTAGAAAGCCGCGTCGTTGCCGACGCGCTCTAATCCTGAACTCAGCTCGATACCGGGGAGTCGGTCCGGGAGTGCAAGCGGTGCGTTGGGCGCGGAGTCGGACCCGGCCGACGATGAGGGCGGCTTCGCAATCCGTGGCGCCTGTCGCCAGCGGCCCAGTGTTCGGAATAGTCCCCCGACATCGATGGGCTTGGCGATATAGTCGTCCATGCCCGCATCACGGCATCGCTCGCGCTCATCCGCGAGCGCGTGAGCGGTCATGGCGATGATGGGCAGGTCGTGGAAGCCGAGTTCGTTGCGGATACGACGCGTCGTCTCGTAGCCGTCCAGAATCGGCATCTGAACATCCATCAGCACAGCATTGTAGGCGTTGGCTCCGTCGGCACGCAGCCGGCGCAGCGCTTCGGCACCGTTCTCGGCAACTTCGACTTCGGCATTCGCGGACCGGAGTATGCCGACAGCGATCTCTTGATTGAGTGGCTGATCCTCGACCAGCAGGATGCGCATCCCGAATAGGTCCCCGTTGCCGACGTCGCGATCCGGCGGCAAAGCGTCGTCCGCCGCGCGCTCGAAGCGCAGGTCAAACTGGAATCGGCTGCCCGCGCCGACCTTGCTCGATACCTCGATCCGACCTCCCATCTTGTTCACGAGTCGCTGCGAAATAGCGAGCCCCAGACCCGTGCCGCCGAAGCGCCGCGTGATGGACGCATCGGCCTGCGTGAAAGGTCGGAACAGCCGAGTGCGCTGATCGCGCGGAATGCCGATGCCGGTATCTTCGACACTGAAACGGAGTCGAATCTGGTTTGCGCCCTCCGGCTCGCAGCGCAGGTGCAGGCATACGCGGCCGGATTCCGTGAATTTGACCCCATTGGAAAGCAGGTTCATCAGAATCTGAAGCAGCCGGCCTTCGTCCCCGATGAGTCGGCTTTCGGGTGGACAGTCGTTTCGGAACTCCAGCGTCAGATTCTTGCGTGCTGCGCTGAGCTCGACCAATCCCCGCGCCTTGCCGAGCAGTTCCTCGGGGCTGAACGGCGCCAGCTCCAGGTCCAGGCGGCCGGCCTCGATTCTCGAAAAATCCAGAATGTCCTTGATGATGGCCAACAGCGCGCCGGATGCTTGGTCGATCTTCTCAACGTAGTCGCGTTGGTCGCGCCCAAGCCCGGTACGTGAGAGCAGGTGCGCGAATCCGACGACAGCGTTCATCGGTGTGCGAATTTCATGGCTCATGTTGGCGAGAAACTCGGATTTCGCGCGGTTGGCGGCGTCCGCTTTGCGCTCTGCGGTGCGGCGGATGTCGGCTTCGGCACGCAGCTCGGTATTCGAGACACGCAGTTCCTCGAGACCCGTGGCGACACGCGATTCGAGCTCCTCGTTGAGCTGGTTGAGTTTGTCGTTTGACGCCGCCAGCTCGGCCCGAGCGGTCGCCTGGACCTGGCGCTTTTCGTCCTCGATCAGATAGAAGCGGTCGGAGATGGCGAACGCGAGGATGATGGCATCCCAGGCTGATCCGATCTGCGTCGACCAGGTCGTGAGCAAGTTGGTCGGCAAGACACCATAGGTCTTCAACGAGTAAACGATCATACCGGTCAGCGATACGGCCCAGGCCAGCGTGTAGTAGCGGGCTGGGCGAAAACCCATGAGACTGATCCGGATGCCCGCGACGACAAAGATCACCAGGGCGAACACGAGCCCGACCGCGTACTTGATCGCCCATGCATAGGGGCCGAACAGGGCCAATGCTGCGCCCGCGGCGGCAATCCAACGTAACGCTCCAAGCAGTCGATGGATGTGCGGGGTGTAGCGTTCGGTATTCAGAATGGACCGCGTGAACAGCGTGCCGGCGAAGCAGGTCGAACAGATGAAAAACGGCAGATTGGCGTTCGCCCACCAGATGCTGTTCGGCCACAGATACTGGAATGAGATTCCGTTCAGTGCCAGTTGAAAGGCGATGTAGTTGCCGATGAAGAAGACATAATGCAGGGCATTGATGTCCCGAAGGCGCAGATAGTGATAGAGGTTGTAAACGATCAGCATCAACAGGATTCCGTAGTACAGGGACAGTACGCTGTACTCGGTGGTGATGCGTTTGATGAGCTGACGTTGGGAGAGCAGCAGCATGGGCAAATTCATCGCGCTCTCGGTTGCGAAACGTAGAGAGAGGCTCAGGGTCTCGCCCGGCTCCAGTGACAGCGGAAACACAAACATCCGCGTGTCCAGGAGCCTCGTCGCGAACGGCGTTCGGTCGCCCGTGTCGTGGCGGCTCAAGCCTTGCTGGCCGTCGATGAAGAGCGTGATCCGATCCAGCAACGGATAGTCGATCAGCAGATGGTAGGTCGCCTCTTCGGCCAGATCATTAGTCAGTTCGAGACGTGCCCATACCACGGCATCGGTAAAGCCCAAATTGGGTACCGGTAGCCCCGATGGTCGAAAACGCAGGCTGACCGCGGGCGAGCGAATGTCGGCGATACCCAACTCGCCGGATGGATCTTCCAGGATGTCCAGATAGTTGCCCAGCTGGTAGAGCTCCTGGTGCGGGGTGACCCGGAGCGTCGCTGAGCGAGCGGTGGTCTCTTGGATCGTTTCGGTCGCGCCGGCGGGGTCCGAGAGCTGCGAAAGCCACAGCACGCATAGAAGCAACAGAAAGGCGAGGGTGGAGGCCAACCCGCGCGCCCTTGCCTGCATCGCAGACTCGCTCCCTGTCCGCAATCCCAAGCAGAGCCAGAGACCAGCACGGCGCAGTAACGCGAGGTTTCGCTGTTCCTGTGTTTTGATTGGCTTGCGCGAATCAATCTGGTGGCGCATCCGATTGTCTCGGCACCACAGGAGAAAACTGGATGTCGTGCGCACTGCCGCCGGGGCTCAATGCGTCGAGCTTTCCCTGTCCCTGATCGTTGCTATGCATCGGGACGGCGTCTCCTTTCGCTGCCCTGGGTGCGTGCTCCCGGTTGGATTCGGATCCCGGAACAGGCTGCGTTGACCGATGTTAAACCAACCGGTCTGTTAATGCACGTAACGTGTTTTTGCTGGAGTCGGCTCACCGTTCGTGCCAATGCATGTCGAATAGCCGGAGCAATGCGGCGTCGTCACGCTCGATCGCTCGACTTTCGACACGCGTGGCGAGGCTTTGGTTGGCGTGGTAGACGGACAGTTCCTTGACCACGAATTCGGCGGTGGCCGGGTCGGCCTCTCGGATTAGCCGCAGCAGCCAGTCGAACGCGAGGTCACTGCGGGCCAAGGTTGCTGCACGCAGTAAAACCAGATCGCGGGGCCGTTTCAGAGGCTGATCCTCCCAATGCGCGCGCAGCAGCAGCACGCCCGCGTCTAGGCGTGACTCACCAAGGGCAAGCGCGGCCAATTCCGCGAGTTCCGGGTTGGGATCGCCCAGCAGATGCGCGACGAACTGGGGCGACGCATCAGGCTCGAGCTCGAGCAGACCGTGGAGGCACTCGCCGATGACGTCGGACTCGTTATCCCCGAATACCACTTTCGCGCGGAGGACGGCCTCTGCCGCTAAGGGTTCAGTGCAGACAATGGCGCGCACCGCGCCAATGCGTGCCTGGTGCTCCGCGTCGGCCAGCAGGTCGACAAGCGTGATCAGAGCGCGCGCGTCACCGCTCGCCGCCAGACCCATTGCGCAGCTGGCACGGACATCGGCGGCGGTATCCACCGAGCCACCCCATACTGGCTCCAATTGGCGCAGTACAATGCCCTCGCGGTAGAAGGCCGCGTCAAGACATTCCAGCGTCACCAGCGCTCGTGCGATCGCGCCTTTCGCCACGCAGCCTGGGTCCTGTTTGTGATCCCGGCCTGCCAATCTGCGGAACGCGGCGATCAGATCAGATTCCAGCTCATAGCAGAGCCCCTCGGCGGTCAGCTCGGCGGCGCGAGCATTGACACGACAAGCGCGATGGGCAAGACCGGCGCGCAAGGTCTTTGTGTCCGCGGTGGTATCGAGTTGCCGCAAGACAAGCGCGATCTGCTCGTCGCGATTCAAAACTGCTTGACGCGTATATTCAACGTTTGGATGCGATAGGCGATCTGGCGCGGCGTCATCTTCAGCAAGCGCGCGGCCTTTGCCTGTACCCAGCCCGCCTGCTCCAGAGCCGCAATGACGCGCTCGCGCTCGTCGATTTCCGGATCGTCCAGGTCGATATTGGCAACCGCGACGCTCGGGAAGACCGGCTCAGACAGCGCGCCGAGGTCGAGGCCAGTGAGATTGATCACATCGCGGTCGATCACGCCGGCCTCGCTCATGACCGCGGCGCGCTCCATGCAGTTCTCCAATTCGCGCACATTGCCCGGCCAGTCGTAGCGCATCAGCACCCGCAGCGCGCTGTCTGTGATGTTGAGCTCGCGTCCCTGTCGTTTGGCGACCTTCTCGACCAGGAAGCGCGCGAGGTCCGGGACGTCCTCGATGCGGTCGCGTAGCGCCGGCATCATGATTGGCATGACGTTGAGACGATAGTAGAGGTCCTCTCGGAACAGACCGCCATTGACTTCCTGCTCCAGATTCCGGTTGGTGGCGGCGATGACGCGCACGTCGACCTTTAGGGTGCGTCCACCGCCGACACGCTCGAACTCTCCCTCCTGCAGTACCCGCAGCAGTTTGGCTTGGAACGCTGGTGTAATGTCGCCGATCTCGTCCAGAAAAAGCGTGCCGCCGTCCGCCTGCTCGAAGCGACCCTTCCGCTGGTTCACTGCACCCGTAAAGGCACCCTTTTCATGGCCGAACAGCTCCGACTCCAAGAGATTGTCCGGCAGTGCCGCGCAGTTGAGCTTAACGAATGCTCCCCGCGCACGAGGCGAGTTGTAATGGATGGCGCTGGCGATCAACTCCTTACCGGTTCCGGATTCGCCCCGAAGCAGCACGGTCGTGCTCCATTTGGCTACCTGGCGCGACTGGTCAAAGACGGTTCGCATGCGGTCGGTGTGCCCGATGATGTTGGCGAAGCCATGGGTGCCTTTGAGGTGCCGTCGCAGCGTGTCGCGTTCTTCCCGAAGGGCGGTGCGTTCCGCCTCCACAGAGCGCGACAACAGTACCGCCTGGCCTATTAGGTTCGCGACCATCTCCGCGAAGCGTGCGCGTTGTTCCAAATCACCGTCCGCCACGGGGGGCTGGATCGCGAACACGCCGATGGCGCCGTCGCCACCGACACGTATCGGGACCCCGATGAATGGCAGATTGGCGTCGAAAAAACTGAGCCTGTCGAGAAAGTGCGGCTCATCGCCGACGCGGGGCAGTATCCACGGCTCGTTGGTCTCCAGGATTTGACCGTTGATACCCTCCCCGCGACGATAGCGCACCTTCTCGACGGGTACCGCCTCGTCGTCGTTGACGGCGCTGACCAGCAGCTCGCCGCTTTCGGTATCGAGGAGGCTGACCATGCCCAAACCGATACGGCCGTGGTCTTGCAGCGTGCGCAGGACATGGCGCAGAGTGTCCCGCAGCTCCAATGAGCGGCTCAGCACGCAGCTGACATCGAATAGGGCGGCCAGTTGTGAATCCAGCAGAGCGACGCGCTGGGTTTCCCCCGGCGCGGTCAGCGTTTTTGCGGCCTCGGTCATCATGGGACGCGTCTTTACTCCGCCGGCTCGACGTTGCTCAGCGTTACCCGCATTCGGCAGCCGTCGTGAAATTCCGAATCGATCGCAATACATCCGCCATGCTGATTGACGATCTCCTGAGCCAACGCGAGCCCCATACCCGCGCGACCGCGTCGTTGGCGCCATGCGATATAGAAGGGTTCGAAGGCCTTGAAACGAGCCTCGCTCGGAATGCCGGGACCGTTGTCCTCGATCACCACTTCCACCGCGTCATCCAGTGCGCGTGTGAAGAGCCGAAGCTCTCGGTCGGTCCTTCCGCTCTCGTGCAGGGCCTGCAACGCGTTGTCGATCAGGTGCTTGAATAGCGAGCGTAACTCATTCTGGCGTCCCGAGAGTTCCGGCAATACGAGCGCCGGCTGCCAGTCGACTACCACACCCGCAGCCAGCAGACGATCGGTCTCCAGGGTCAGGACGTGGCGCAGTAGTTCGTTGATGTTCACCCTGACGCCCGGCTCCGACACCTCGGCGGGCAGTGCGGCCAGCAATGTTTGCAGCGCGGTCTCGCCGGCGCTGCTGATTTGAGCCAGCATATTGGCAAAGACGTCGATATGACCGCTGCCGTTGCGCCACATGTCGTTTGCGGCGCGAATCAGGTTCAATGGTACCTGGATCTGATAGCTGGCCGCGGTCAGGGCCTCGCGCATACCCTGGGCGAGTTGCTGCTCGGCGAGACGAGCGCGCAGGTTCTCCAGATGCGCTCGTTCGATCTCTCGTCGGCGCGCGGTGACGTCGTTGGCCAGGAGAAGCAGGCGCAGATCGCCACTTGCACCGCGCACGCAGTAACCGCTGACGCTGCTGTCCGACTCGTTGACGGCCGTCCCGGAGCAGGAGAACCAGTGTGGCCCGCCACTTCCGGGCACCTCGACGCTAATCTCGATGTCGCGGAATCCTTCGCCGGCCTCGGCGCGCTCCAATGGATCGAACCCGGCCTGCTCCCGCAGCGCGTCCCTGAGCAATTGCAAAGGCTCGCGTCCGCACAGGTCGCCGCGCAGTTTTTTGTATTCCATGTTGTCGAGGATGATGCGCCCGTCCTTGTCCAGCAGCACGATTACGACCGGTGCGGCGTCGAGCACGGTCTCGATGCGGGTCTTTTGCTGGCGTAATTCGGCCGCTAGCTCATGCTCGCGGGTTACGTCACGATGCATGCCCAGAAAGTAGCGCACGCGTCCGGCAGTATCGAGCACCGGTGAGATGGTCAGTTCCGCGAGGTAGTCGTCGCCGTCCTGACGCCGATTCACCAAGGTACCGGTCCAGGGGCGCTTGCGCTGGATGGTGCGCCAGAGCTGTTGGTAGATGGAATCCGGCGTCGCGTTGCTGGAGAGGATGGATTCGTTCTTCCCGATGACCTCGTTGCGGGTATAGCCGGTCAGCTTCTCGAACGCGGCGTTCGCATAAAGAATGGTGCCCTTGGCGTTGGTGATGGAAATCGCGACGGGGGCCTGCTCCACGGTCTCGAAGTACAGCCGCGAGGGAAGTGGATCCGTCGGGTCCCCGGCCATCAGTGTTAGTGCTTCCACGACCTCCGGCGGCGTACCGGGCGGCGGTTCGCGGAGGAACTGACCCAGGGCGCTGGCGACCAGCCCCTGTTGCGGGTCCGATTCTTCCGGGCTGGGCTGATGGGACTCGGTGGAGTTTTGGGGCATCACGGGTGACTCCTTGACCTTGGCGACTGGGACCTTGGCGATCGGCCTTGGTTCGAAAAGCAAAAAACGGGCCTAAATTGTGGTTGTCCAGAAAGCGGCTCTGGGACGCCGCTATTCTCGGCTCCAATCCCATGGCGTTCGCCGATTGTGGACTATACGACAATCGTTTTGGGTCGCAGCATGGTGCTTGTGGCATCCGCGACAGTATCCCCGCAGATTTAAGGCCGTCTTGGCAGCGGGAGCCTCCGGTCTCCCTGCCGGGCAAGCTGCTGCGCTGGAAGGCATTCGCCAGGTCCCGAGTCCCCTTTTTGATGCGGCTTGCATGACCTCTTGGTCTGGCTGGCACCGGGTTTGCTTTGATCCTGCGCAAAGGCCGGTTTTGGCGCCGCCCATGATTCGACATGACCGAGTACCTGCTGCTGATCCTCGCAACCGCGCTCGTCAACAATGTCGTCTTGGTCAAGTTCCTGGGCCTGTGTCCGTTTATGGGTGTATCGAACAAGCTCGATACGGCCCTCGGCATGGGGCTTGCCACTACCTTCGTGCTCACACTCGCGGCGGCGGCGAGCTGGGTCCTGGAACATTGGGTGCTGACCCCGTTGAACATCGGTTTCCTGCGTATCCTCACCTTCATACTGGTGATCGCTGCCGTCGTCCAATTCACCGAAATGGCCGTACGCAAGCTCTCACCGACCCTGTACCAGGTGCTTGGCATCTTTCTACCGTTGATCACGACGAACTGCGCGGTGCTAGGCGTCGCGCTGCTGAACGTGCAAGAGCAGCACGGGTTTTTCGAGAGTCTGGTATACGGCTTCGGGTCAGCGCTCGGCTTTACGGTCGTGATGGTGCTGTTCGCCGGATTGCGTGAGCGTCTTGCCCTGGCACAGGTCCCGGCAGCCTTGGCCGGCGCGCCCATCGCGTTCGTCGTCGCCGGGCTTTTGTCCCTCGCGTTCATGGGATTCGCCGGCCTGGCCTGATGGGCGGCCAGCATAACCATTACCGATGCGGGGGACGTGATCGCATGCGCGCCTTGCAGCCAACAGACGACTATCCGGAGGCTATGTCTTGATCGCGGCGATCTTCAGTTTGACTGCACTCGGGCTCACTCTTGGCGCGCTGCTTGGTCTGGCGGCGCGCTATCTCAAGGTCGAAGAAAGTCCGCTGACCGGGGAGATCGAGTCCCTACTGCCCGGCTCTCAATGCGGTCAGTGCGGTTACCCCGGCTGCGCCCCGGCAGCGGCAGCGGTCGCCAAAGGTGAGGCACCGGTCAGTCTCTGTCCTCCCGGTGGACGCGCGCTCGCGGAGTCTTTGGGGACACTCCTTGGAGTCAGCGTTGATCTCTCCGGCATTGCGGAGAAGGCGCCGATGGTTGCGCACATCCACGAGCGGCTTTGCATTGGCTGTACCAAATGCCTGAAGCGTTGCCCGACGGACGCCATCATCGGCGCCAACGACCAGCTCCACTCGGTGTTCGAGGATGCCTGTACCGGCTGCGAAAAGTGCTGGGAGGTTTGTCCCACGGAGTGTATCGCCATGCGTCCGGCGACGCAGTCGATCCAAAACTGGGTTTGGCCCGTCCCGGAGGCCGCCTGATGAAGCGCGGCGGCGAATGGTTCTCTGCGCCTCTTTCTGCGGCATTTCGGCAGTCCCTGCGATGCGCGACCGCGATCGATTCCTGCAACGGTTCAAGACCATGAAACTGTTCCGCATCCGCGGTGGCGTGCACCCCGACGACCGCAAGGACCTGGCGGCCGGTCGTCCGATCGAAGACCTGCCGTTGCCCTCCCTACTGCACATTCCGTTGCAGCAGCACATTGGCGCCGCGGCACAACCAGTGGTGCAGCGTCGTCAGCAGGTGGCCAAGGGCGAGTTGTTGGCGCGTGCCCAGGGTGCGATATCGGCGCCGATCCATGCGCCGACGTCCGGTCGTGTGGTCGGACTTGGACTCTACCCGGCCAATCATCCGTCAGGACTCTCGGTGCGGACCGTGACGCTTCAGCCGGATGGTGAAGACCACTGGCATGATGACATCCGCGGTGTCGATGACCCTTTTGCATTGGAGCCGGACGAGGTTGCCCGCCGCGTGGCGGCCGGGGGGATCGTCGGCATGGGCGGCGCAACTTTTCCAGCGGCGGTCAAACTGAATCTACGCAGCCGCTATGCATTGCACACCCTTGTTATCAACGGATCGGAGTGCGAACCCTACCTGACTTGTGACGACCGACTGATGCGCGAGCAGTCGGGTGCGGTGCTAGAGGGTGTGCGCATTATGGCCCACGCGCTCGGCGTGTCGCACATCGTCATCGGCATCGAAGGCAACAAGCCTGAGGCCCTGGTGGCCATGACCCGGGCCGGGTCAGCGCTCGACGGCGTCGAGGTCGTGAAGTTGCCAACCCGCTACCCCATGGGCTCTGAGAAGCACCTGGTTCAGACGCTGACTGGCCGTGAGACGCCGGCCCGTGGGCTTACCGCCGACATTGGCGTGGTGGTGCACAATCCGGCGACGGCCTTTGCCGTGCGCGAGGCTCTGCGGCTCGGCCGTCCGTTGGTCGACCGAGTGGTCACGGTGACCGGCGCAGCCATTTCGCAGCCGCGCAATTTGCGTGTACCCATCGGTACCAAGGTCGAGGACCTGAGCGCGTCTTGCGGCGGCTTCGTCGAGGAGCCGGGGCAATTGATCAGCGGCGGGCCGATGATGGGTCAGCCCCTGCGCGAGCTGCGGGTGCCGATCATGAAGGGCAGCAACGGTGTACTCGCGCTGACGCCGGCGGAGATCAACCGGCGTGCGCCGTCGCCTTGCATCCGTTGCGCGAGCTGCGTGAGCGCTTGTCCCTGCGGTTTGGTGCCGCTGGACATGGCGGCCCACATTCGCGCCTTCGACCTCGACGGGGCCGTCGGTCGCGGGCTCATGGACTGCATCGGTTGTGGTTCCTGTGCGTACGTTTGCCCGGCCCACATCCCACTGGTTCAGTACTTCAACCACGCGAAGGGAGAAATGGCTGCCCGCGGTCGATCCAAACAGAAACAGGCGGAGACAAAGCGTCTGGCCGAGCAGCGCAATGAGCGCCTGGAGGCGCAGAAACGCGCCAAGCGTGAGGCCATGGCCAGACGCAAGCGCGAGGCGGAGGCCAAGAAAACGGCCGAGGCGGCGGTCGAGACGGCGCGATGACGATGCGCGTTCTGGCAAAGGGCCAATCGCCTCATCGGATTCATTGGACTCACGGTCTCACTAGAGCCTCGGCGCTTACGCCTTCTTGATCCGTTTCTAAACCAATCCGATACCGGTGACGATGTATCAGACCATCACAGCCAGTCCGCACGCTCACGCGCCGGTCAGTATCAGCCGCACCATGCTGTTGGTCATTCTGGCGTTGTTGCCGGCGACGTCGTTCGGGTTGTATCAGTTCGGCTGGCCGGCGATCTTTGTATTTGTCGTCACCCTCGTGGCCACCGTCGGGTTCGAGGCGTTGTCGCTGATCGTCGCCGGCAAGCCGTTCCGACCTTCCCTAATTGATGGGTCCGCGATGCTGACCGCCTGGTTGCTGGCCATGACGCTGCCGCCCTGGGCGCCCTGGTGGATCTGCGTGGTGGGAGGTTTCCTCGCGGCCGTGCTCGGGAAGCAGTTGTTCGGCGGCATCGGACAAAATCTTTTCAACCCCGCCATGGTGGCCCGTGTCGCGCTGTTGATCTCGTTTCCGCTTGAGATGACGCGCTTCCTGGCCCCGAGACCGCTATTCACGGCCGACGCCCCCGGTTTTGCGGAGGGGCTAGCGATCACTTTCGGCGGGCAATCCTACGATGCCATGACCGGGGCCTCGATCCTTGGACACCTGCGCACGGAACTTGCCCAGGGACTCCCCCTTGGTGAGGCCCTGTCGGAAGTCTACGATCCGTTGCATGCATTGATCGGCGTAGTCCCGGGCAGCCTTGGGGAGACCTCGGCACTGTTGCTGCTGCTGGGTGGTGCGTTCTTGATCTATAAGCGCGTCATCGGCTGGCAGATGCCAGCGGCGATGCTCGGCACTATCGCGGCGTTGGCGACGCTGATGAGCCTGATTGAGCCAGATCGCTATCCAAACGCGATGGTCCATATCCTGTCTGGCGCGACCATGCTGTGCGCTTTCTTTATCGTGACGGACCCGGTGACGTCGCCCGTGTCCATGCGGGGACAGCTCCTGTTCGGCGCTGGAGTCGGGGTGCTTGTCTATGCGATTCGCACCTGGGGTGGCTATCCGGAAGGTATTGGCTTCGCGATCCTTTTGATGAACGCCTGCACGCCGATGATCGATCATTATCTGAAACCGCGCATCTATGGCCGCGACCGCCGCGGCAAGCCGCTGGAGTACGGTGAGGATGCCGGCGCCGGAACGGAGAAGGTCCAATGACGACCGTTGCGAATCCAACCTATCGCCAGCGCGTCGGCTATCAAGCGGGTCTACTGGGCGGCTTCGCACTCGTGGCCGCGGCCATGCTGGTCATGGGCGACATTGCCACCCGCGAGACCATCGCGGAGCGCAAGGCCGAGGACCTGTTGGCGTCCCTGGCCCAGGTCATCCCTGCAGCAATGCACGATAACGACCTGCTCGCCAACGCACTGAGACTCAATGTCCCTGACGACGAGGCGAGTGAGCCGTTAATCGTCTATCGGGCATTGCAGGGGCTCGACGCCAAGGCCGTTGCCTTCGAGGCGGTCGGTCAGGGCTACGCCGGCCCCATCCGGGTGCTCTTGGGCATTGGTGCTGACGGGCGCGTTCTCGGAGTTCGAGTGCTTGCCCATACCGAGACGCCTGGCCTTGGCGACAAGATCGAGGCCGCGCGCGGCGACTGGATACGGTCCTTCGACGGCCGCTCACTGACCGACCCGGACGCCGCGGGTTGGGCGGTGAAAAAGGATGGAGGCATCTACGACCAGTTCAGTGGCGCCACGATTACGCCTCGAGCCGTCGTCAAGGCCGTTAAGAGCGGGCTGGAGATGTTCGAGACGCATCGGGATACGCTGACGGCATCGGCGGTCGTTGTTCAAGAAACGACGAGGAACGAGTGACCAGTGTTGGTGTGCGCTACATCTTTTCGTCTTTGCGCGGTCCTCGGACCCCGGTACTTCCTGTCAGGCGATGCGTATGAAAAAGACTGATGAACAGAATCCCAGGACCGACTGGGGGCGTATCGCCAAGGACAGTGTCTGGGACAACAACGTGGTGCTCGCGCAGTCCCTCGCGCTCTGTCCGCTGTTGGCCGTCACGGGCACCGCGACGAACGGCCTGGGGCTGGGGCTCGCAACCGGGTTCGTGCTGGTGATGTCGGGGCTATTGGTTTCGGTGCTGCGGGGCATCATTACGCCGCAGGTGCGCATCCCGGTGTTCGTGCTGATCATCGCGACCCTGGTAACGCTGGTGGATCTGGGTATGAACGCCTGGATGCACGATCTGCATAAGGTACTCGGTCTATTTATCCCTCTGATCGTGACCAACTGCGCCATTCTGGGTCGCGCCGAATCCTTCGCCTCGCGCAACCGCGTGCTTCCGGCCGTCTTCGACGGGCTGATGATGGGTGTCGGGTTTACGTTGGTACTGGTGGCGGTCGGCGCCCTGCGTGAGATCGTCGGTTCGGGCACGCTGTTCGCTAACTCGTCAATGCTGCTTGGCGACGCGATGGGGTTTCTGGAACTGACGCTGATCCCAGAGTATCGGGGTTTCCTGCTGATGATTCTTCCGCCCGGTGGATTCATTGCGCTTGGCCTGCTGCTGGCGGGTAAGCGCTTGTTGGACGGGCGCGTGGCGACATCGCGCCAAAGCGCGGACGGGCAGAGGCAGGGCGCTGGGGATCAGGGTGTCGCGACCAGCGGGGCCTGATGTGTGAAGGTCTCGTCGCCGTGGCCAGTTTCGTCCCAGGTCCAGTATTACGCCTTAGGAGATTTGACAGAAATCGCCTTAACAGGAGTCGAGAGCTCTAGGAGGTCCCATGCACATCGGCGTTGCTTACGCGGACAAATTCAAACGCACCTGGCTCAAGCTCGACGTGCCGGACGGGAGCAGCGTGCGGGAGGCTATCAAGCTCTCCGGACTGTTGGAACAGTATCCAGACATCGATCTCGATTCCCAGCGTGTTGGGATCTTTGGCAAATTCACGAAGCTGGAAGCCGGAATTAAGGACGGCGATCGAATCGAAATCTATCGCCCGATTACCGTCGATCCCGAGACCGTGCCTCGGCGGGATCAGCAAGACGAGGCTGTTGAATCTTAGGGCTATTCCGAATAGCCGCCACCATAGCAACCGGCCCGCGCGACCACGCTTGGATTCCCGGCGGGGACGACGGTGACGCCACCTCGTGACACCTTGTAAAGCTTGCTGTCCGCCTCCTGATCGTAGCCGATGACGCTTCCCGGTTCGATGATGTTGTGGCGATCGATGATAACGCGGCGAAGGCGCGAACCTTTGCATACGCGCACGTAATCCATCACGATGCAATCATCCAGCAAGACATCCTCCTCGATGACCGATTCACGGCGGATGATCGAATTCCGGATATCGGCGTTCTCATGAACCACCGACGCAGCCCCGAGCAGCGCATTATCCAACCGCGCGCCAAGCACGCGTGCGACCGGCCCCTGGTAATTGCTGGAATAAATCGGCCAATCGGGGTTGAAGGCGTCAAACGCAGGTTCTGCGCCGAGCACGTCTTTGTGGGCATTGAAGTAGGCATCGATATTACCGACGTCGCGCCAGTAGACCTGGGTCTCGTAGGGCTTGATGCCGGGGATCCTGTTGCTGGCGAAGTCGTAGGCGAACAACCGGTGACGACTCGCAAGCAGCCGTGGCAGCACATGTTGGCCGAAATCGGTTTCGCCTGCCTGCTGCGACGCCTCGAGGGCTTCGATCAGTACCTTGTTGCTGAAGACATAGTTGCCCATCGATGCGTATGCGCTCGAAGGGTCGTCTGCTAGCGGTGCTGGATTGTCGGGTTTCTCCTGGAACGCCTCGATGCGGCCATCGGCATCGGCGGCGATGACACCGAACCCCTTCGCGTCCTCCAGCGGCACGGGCAAAGCGGCAACGGTCAGGTCGGCCTCGCGTTCCTTGTGGAAGTCGACCATCTGTTGGATGTCCATGCGATAGATATGATCGGCACCAAAGACCACGACGTAGTCCGGGGCATGTTCCTCGATCAAATTCACATTTTGCCGCACCGCGTCGGCGGTACCTTGAAACCAGGACTCGCCGTACCGCATTTGCGGCGGCACCACGGTGACGAATTGGTCGTTCAGCAATGGCGAGATGGTCCAGGCCTTGCGGACATGCTCGATCAGGGATTGCGATTTGTACTGCACGAGCAGGTAGATGGTTCGGATCTGCGAGTTGACCAGATTACTGAGTACGAAGTCGACAAGGCGGTAGCGGGATCCGAAGGGCACCGACGGCTTGGAACGGGCCTCGGTCAGCGGTTGCAGGCGCGAACCCTGGCCCCCGGCCATGACGAAAGCGATAATTCTGTCGGGCATCTCTCCTCCAGGCGCTTGGGCGGCGCCGTATACTGTGGTGCTGTGGTTCGGAATCCGGCCAATACGCGCTTGGCGTGCCGAAGCACCGCCGACGCTGGATTAGCCGTACATGATAAACCCCTCCTAGGTCTCTTGCTGTTGCTGGATTTGGACGGCGCCGGAAAGCCCGTCGAAATGCCGCGTAGAATGCGCGGTTGCGGTTCGCGCCGGCCGCGCCCGACTATAAACGCACTGGAGTCTGACCTGCTCCCAGCGGCAATCGGATGCGTCGGCCGGTTTCCGGTCCCTGTGTACGCAACAACGGCGCGACATCCGATCCAAGCGCAGGAAATGTCGATGGCTCCAGCGTTTCCCTGCTGCCCCTAGAGGAAGGATAAACTGCATCGTCGGTTTCCGTGCTGATGCTGGTCATGAATCCGAGGTCCTATCGTCTCTCGCAAGCGGAATTCGGCGCTCGAGCGAACAGGTGCTGCGGCGGTTGCAGCATGGCAATGCCGCACTCAGAATCGTCGCCGGATAGATCGATCCCTAAGCGCGCGTCAGTCGCGCGGTTTCGCCCAGATGAGGTTTTTGCTCATGCCTATCGCCCCATCGATCTCGCGCCGGCGGATCGCGCTGCCGGCCTCATACTTGTTGGGCGCGCTCGCCTTGCTGCTGATTCCAATACAGGTGATCCTTGCGGGGCCGACTCTGGGTGACCTGCTCGCGGCTTGCGAGCGCGGTTTGGCACGGAACAACACCGGCGTCGATGCGGCCATGTGCGAATGGTATGCGGTGCCCTGCGACTGCAAACTGACCCGAGCCGGCGTCAATCCTGGCGTCGTGCCCGATACCGACCCCGGACGTGACATGGAACCTTGGTGCATACCAGCCACGGAAGCCATCGATGACGCGATGCTGGTTGTGGTCGGTGAGCTGCGACGGCAGCCGGATCTCACGCTGTCCGCCGAGAAAGTGGTGCCCCGCATTCTTGCTCGCCTTTACCCTTGTACGGAATGACTCGGATCATCGATCGCTCCAGGTCGTGCGGACTCGTGTTGACGGCAATTGACCGCACATCCAATAGACGAGCCGCTAGACTGGCGGCGCTTCCACCAAGAACCCGTAAACACCCCCGGAGGTGACGCGATGGGCGAGGGCTTCGATGTACCGCGCCGGCCCGTGGTGCTGATCATTATGGACGGCTTCGGCGCCAACCCGGCAAAGACGAACAACGCCGTGTTCATTGCCGAGACCCCGAACTTCGATCGGTTGTTCGGTAGCCACCCGCACACCGTCTTGCAGGCATCGGCGCGCGCGGTCGGTCTGCCGGACGGTCAGATGGGTAATTCCGAGGTCGGGCACATGACCCTGGGTTCGGGTTGCGTCGTTCGACAGGATCTGGTCTTGATCGACGACGCCATCGCCGATCACAGCTTCTTCGACAACCAGGTGCTCGTTGGCGCCGCCCGCCGCGCCGCGGAGTCGGGTCGCCCGATGCACCTGATGGGACTTGTCTCGGACGGCGGCGTGCACAGTCACGTGCGTCATTTGACCGCGTTGATCAAGCTGGCCAAGGACAGTGGCGCCAAGCCGGCGCTGCACATGATCACCGACGGCCGTGACACGGCGCCTCGCTCGGCCAAGAGCTACCTAGCTGCGGTGAACGAGGCATTGGAGGCCGCGGGCGGTTGCTGTTCGACCGTGTCCGGGCGCTACTACGCGATGGATCGTGACCAGCGTTGGGACCGCACCAAGCGCGCGTTCGACGCGTTCGTCCATGGGCAGGGTAACCGTGCGGGTTCCGCGTTGGAGGCCATCGATCAGGCCTATACCGGGGACGAAGACGATGAGTTCATTCGCCCGACCATCATCGATGGTGGCGAACAGATCCAGGACGGCGACGTCGTGCTGTTCTTCAACTTCCGCAAGGACCGTCCGCGACAGATCGTCTCGGCGCTGTTCCAGCCCGACTTCGACGCCTTTGATCGCGGGGACTTCAGGGCCGCCGAGATCACCTGCATGATGGAGTATGACCAAGCATACGGATTGCCCTTCGCCTTCGACCATGAAATGCCCGCCATAACCCTGGGGGGGATCCTCAGTGACGCGGGACTGCCGCAATTCCACTGCGCGGAAACCGAGAAGTACGCCCACGTAACCTTCTTTTTCAATGGCGGGCACGGCGACCCCTTCCCAGGTGAAGAACGCTGCCTGATTCCGTCGCCAAAGGTGGCCACCTACGACCTGCAGCCGGAGATGAGTGCCGCCGAGGTGGCCGATGCCGTTGTCCACGCGATCGAGAGTGACGCCTACGCTTTCATCGTCGTCAATTTCGCCAATGGGGACATGGTGGGCCACACTGCCGTTCGCGAGGCCGTGATCGAGGCGGTCCGCGTGCTCGACCGCGAGGTCGGTCGCGTCATCGATGCGGCCGAGACAAAAGGCTACTCGGTGTTGCTGACCGCCGATCATGGCAACTGCGACGAGATGGTCGACCCCATAACCGGTGAGCCTCACACGCGCCATACGGTCTATCCAGTGCCCTGTCTGGTGATCGACGAACTGCCCTGGACCCTATCCATAGGTCGCGGCATCGAGGACGTCGCCCCCACAGTGCTGGCGCTGATGGGGCTGCCGCAGCCGCAGCAGATGCACGGGCAGTCATTGCTTCTGGAGCCGCTGAAAGGTTAGCGCGCGAACTGCGCTTGGGGCGCCTCGCCCATGCGGGCAGCGCCGAGCGCGGCTCGCCTGAGCCCAGACCAGTGTTTCCGATTGCAGCGCTCGGTTCTGTCGCAAAGATCCATATCACCAGGCTCGTATACGGTCGCCAATGAAGCAGTACCTGGACCTCCTCAAGGACGTCGTCGACCATGGCACCGACAGGTTCGACCGCACCGGCGTTGGTACTCGTTCGGTGTTCGGCCGCCAGGTGCGGTTCGATCTGAATGCCGGTTTTCCGCTACTGACCACCAAGCGAATTCACCTCAGGAGTGTGATCCAGGAGTTGTTGTGGTTCCTGTCCGGCTCAACCGATAATCGCTGGTTGAATGAGCGTGGTGTGAGCATCTGGAACGAATGGGCCGCGCCCGACGGCGATCTGGGACCAATCTATGGCGCGCAGTGGCGGAGCTGGCGGGCGCCGGACGGTCGCCTCATTGATCAGATAAGCCAAGTCGCCGAAAGCATCCGCGCCGATCCCGACTCACGCCGCCTGCTGGTCTCGGCCTGGAATCCGGCCGAGCTGCCATTGCCGGGCCTGTCGCCCGCGGACAACGCCACAGCGGGGCACATGGCGCTCGCGCCCTGTCACTGTCTGTTTCAGTTCTATGTGCAAAACGAACACCTGTCCTGCCAGCTCTATCAGCGCAGCGCCGATTTGTTTCTGGGTGTGCCCTTCAACATCGCCAGCTACGCGCTCTTGACACATATGATGGCCCAGCAGTGCGATCTCGCTGTCGGCGAATTCGTGCACAGTTTCGGCGACGTCCACCTGTATCAGAATCATCTCACTGACGACATCGTCTTCGAACAACAGCGACGCCGACCTCGATCATTGCCGCAGCTCAGGATTCGTCGCCGTCCCCCGAGCCTGTTTGACTATGTGCTCGAAGACTTCGAATTCACCGACTACGATCCCCATCCGGCCATCCGTGCCCCCATCGCCGTATAAGTCGGGAAGCCTGATCGCTTCCCGGCCGTGCAAGGAGTTTCCCCTTGATCGATGCCTTGATCGACTACGCCCTGTTCGCCGCCAAGTCCCTGACTGTAATCGCCTTCGTCGGGCTGCTGCTCTTCGCGCTTCTGCGCGCGCGGCAAATTGCCGGCCACGGCCGCGACGACGATGAGGGCCATCTGGAGGTGGTCAGCCTCAACGACCGCTACGCGGACATGGCCGATGCCATCAAATGCGCGACCTTGCCGCCCAAGGTGTATAAAAAGGCGGCGAAGGCCGAGCGCAAGGCAGACAAGCAGCGCGCGAAGGCCGAGGAAACGACCCTAAAGCGCGTCTTCGTCATCGACTTCCACGGCGATCTCATGGCCAGCGAGGTCGGCGGACTGCGCGAGATGGTTTCCGCGTTGCTCATCGAGGTGGGGCAGGACGACCAAGTCCTGGTGCGTATCGACAACGCCGGTGGTGCCGTGCACGAACACGGGCTCGCGGCATCACAGCTTTTGCGTCTCCGGGAACGGAAGATCCCGCTGACCGTGGCCGTCGACAAGGTCGCTGCCAGTGGCGGATACCTCATGGCCTGCGTCGCCAATCGCATCATCGCGGCGCCGTTCGCGGTGATCGGCTCCGTTGGGGTGCTCGCGGAATTGCCGAACTTTCATCGATTGCTGGAACGTAACGGCATCGACTTTGAGTTGCATACGGCCGGAGAGCACAAGCGCACCCTAACGCTCTTTGGCGAGAACAACGACGAGGGCCGTGCCAAGCTGCGCGAGCAGCTCGAGGAAACACATCAATTGTTCAAAGCATTCATTCGGGAGTACCGTACGGATCTGGACGTGGACAGGATTGCCACCGGAGAGTACTGGCACGGCGAACAGGCGCTCGCATTGGGCCTCGTCGATGAGCTGAAGACCAGTGACGATTTTCTGCTCGCCGCTCGTGATGAGGCGGAACTCTTCAAGCTGCGTTACAAGGTTCGCAAGCGGCCATTGGAACGGCTGCTTGGGGCAATGCGGGCGCGGGCGGCGCGCGTCGTCGGAGGGCTCGCGGCGCGGTTGTGATAGCAATGTCATCGGTGTCTGTTCGCGCCTTTTTGCGATGTATGGTCTCGAATTCGCACGGAAACACTGTCTTATCGCGTTTCCCTTCTGGGCCATGGATGGCCATAAAATCGGTTTCTACCTAAGTTGACCGTCCGAGGCGGTAGTCCGCCCAGGCCGCAACGGTGGGAAATTCTTAACCTGAAAGACAATGCGGATGAAAGCGAATCGCAATCCAGGTCAAGCTGCCCCAGGTGCTGCCCTGTCGACCGGCTCGACCTGCTCGGATCATTGGGCTGCCTTGAACCATCGGCATCTCTCGATGCGGTCC
>JBATTL010000050.1:0-2689 GCA_049670525.1 Thiohalocapsa sp.
GGCTGGATCTGCGGGTCATGGTGCCGGTGCCGGACATGGATCACCCGCCCGAAGCGCCTGGCCTGGAACCCGAGGGTGGCCCGATTCTGGGCGAGCTCTATGCCCGCGAGGTCGCCAGACCGCCCGCCGAAAAGGGCATGTGGTCGGCCATCTATCCGGCCCTATTGGATGAGATACTCGCCCATCGCTCCACGATCATCTTTGTCAACAGTCGAGGCCTGTGCGAGCGCTTATGTCGGCGTCTGAACGAAGTGGCCGCGGAGGAGCAGGCGGAGCGGGTTCTTGCCGCCGACGCGCCGGAGACGCCCGCCGTCGAGCTCGTGCGTGCCCACCACGGCAGTGTCAGCCACGAACAGCGCACAGAGATCGAGGACGGCCTCAAGCGCGGCACCCTGAAGGCCATTGTCGCCACCAGCTCGCTGGAGATGGGCATCGACATGGGCGGGGTCGACCAGGTGCTGTTGGTGGAGTCGCCTGGCTCGGTAGCGCGAGGATTGCAGCGGGTCGGGCGCGCGGGACATGGCGTCGGTGAGGTGAGCACCGGGCGCATCTTCCCGAAATTCCGTGGTGATCTGCTGGAGTGCGCCGTCGTCAGCGCG
The DNA here is from genome assembly GCA_049670525.1 of Thiohalocapsa sp. Classification (GTDB taxonomy): domain Bacteria; phylum Pseudomonadota; class Gammaproteobacteria; order Chromatiales; family Chromatiaceae; genus Thiohalocapsa. The sequence continues at coordinate 600 of JBATTL010000050.1, forward strand.
CGGATGCTCCAAGGAGAGCTGGAGCCGTTTCGCATGCCGCGCAACGCGTTGGATGTGCTGGCCCAGCAGATCGCGGCCCACTGTGTTGCCGGCGCGCGCAGTGTCGAAGAAATCCAGCGTTTGGTGAATCGTACCGGACCCTATCGCGAGCTCGGCCGCAGTGTATTGGAGTCGGTGCTGGACATGCTCTCCGGGCGCTTCCCGTCCAGCGACTTCGCGGACCTGAAACCGCTGTTGGCCTGGGACCGCTCCAACGACATGCTGCATGCCCGCAAGGGCGCGCCGATGATCACGCGCCTCAACGCCGGAACCATCCCGGACCGCGGCAACTACGCCGTACATCTGGGCTCGGACGGCCCGCGCGTCGGCGAACTGGACGAAGAGATGGTGTTCGAGACCCGCGCCGGCGAGTGCATCCTGCTCGGTGCTTCGACCTGGCGGGTCGAGGAGATTACGCGCGATCGAGTCATCGTCTCGCCGGCCCCCGGCGAGCCCGGAAAGCTACCGTTTTGGCGCGGCGACGGGCCAGGTCGGCCGGTGGAGCTAGGACGTGCGGTCGGCGCCTTCTGTCGACAGGTCTCGCGTCTCAAGGACGGCGCGGCGGACTGGATCATGCAGCATACACCAGTCGATGCGCTGGCCGCCGCCAACCTCGCCGCCTACATCCTGGAACAGCGCGAGGCCACCGGCCAGGTCCCGAGCGATCGCAACATCGTCATCGAGCGGTTCCGTGACGAACTCGGCGACTGGCGCATTTGTATCCTGACCCCGTTCGGCGCACGCATTCACGCCCCATGGGCCATGGCCCTGCAATGGCAGTTGTCGCGCCCTGAGGGCTTCGAGATTCAGGTGATGTACACCGACGACGGTATCGTCCTGCGCTTCGCCGACGGCGAGGATCTGCCGGACTTGGCCGACCTGTTGCTGGCCCCGGAAGACATCGAGGACCGGATCACCGAGCAGCTGGCCGACACGGCGCTTTTCGCAGGCCTGTTCCGCGAAAACGCCGGTCGCGCGTTGTTGATGCCGCGACGTTCCGCGAGAGGCCGCCAACCCTTATGGGCGCAGCGGCTTAAGGCGCAGAATCTGCTTGCCGTCGTGCGCCGCTATCCCGGCTTTCCAATCGTCCTGGAGACCTATCGACAGGCCCTGAGCGATGTCTTCGACCTGGCCGGCCTGAAGGATCTGCTTGGTGCCATTCGCGCCCGGAGCATTCGCGTGCATGAGGTGGAGACCCAGAGCGCCTCACCCTTCGCCCGCTCGTTGGTGTTCGCCTACGTCGCCGCGTACATCTACGAGCAGGACGCGCCCATCGCCGAGCGCCGTGCTCAGGCGCTGACGCTGGACCGCGGTCTGCTCGCCGAGCTTCTTGGGCAGGCCGAGCTGCGTGAACTGCTCGATCCGCGTGTGCTCGACGAACTGGAGCGCGAGCTGGCGCACCTTGATCCGGAGCGCCAAGCGCGCGATGCCGATGAGCTGCACGATTTACTGCGCCGACTCGGGGACTTGACCGACGGCGAGATCGCGGCGCGGTGCGTGCCTGGAGATTCGGCCACGGGCGAGTCGTCACCCGAGGATCGGGAGCACGCACTAGCGAGGCTAAAGCCTCGGACTCCTGAGTCGCGCATGGAGGACTTCGGCGGCGTCACCGAATGGCTGTCGCTTCTCGAACGCCAGCGTCGCGCCGCCACCATTCAGGTCGCCGGTGAAACGCGATGGATCGCGGCCGAGGATGCCGGTCTCTATCGTGATGCGTTAGGTTGCGTACCCCCGCCCGGGCTGCCCGAGGGCTTCATCGCAACCATCGACGCGCCCTTGGAGCAGTTGTTGCGGCGCTATGCCCGCACCCATGGTCCGTTTCCCACCAGCCAGGTCGCAGCGCGATACGGTCTCCGCGCCCCGCTATTGGAGCCGGTGTTGCGGTTGCTTGAGGCCCAGGGTGCGCTGGTCCGGGGCGAAATCCGCCCCCTCGGTTCCGAACCGGAATGGTGCGACAGCGAGCTCATGCGACGACTGCGACGCCGAACCCTGGCCCGCGCGCGTGACGAGGTCGCGCCAGTGGACGGCGCCACCCTTGGCCGCTTCCTGCC
>JBATTL010000051.1:0-7008 GCA_049670525.1 Thiohalocapsa sp.
GCGATGGCGACGGCGGACGGCCTGGACCATCCGGCGTTGGTTCGATTACTTCCAGGTAGCCCCGTTCTTCCAGTGCCTCCAAGGCACCGCGCAGCATGGCGACGCGAGGAAAGGTGCCGCGCAGTGCGTTGAAGCCTTCGCGCACGGTGAAGCGGTCCTGTCGGCCCCGCTCGATCCAGTTCCAGACCAGCCGGGTGGCGGCGATGGTTGGATCGGCCCCCATCATGTCCAGCGCGGCCAGACTGTGGCGGGCGATGACGGCCATGATCTCTAGAGCGGCGGTCATGGTCTCGGCGGTGATGGCGGCCTCCCACGGCCTGCCGTTGGCGTGCTTAATGCCGTGCAGCACCCCGGCTAAGCGGGCCGCCGCCCCCGGTGCCTTGCCGGCCCAGTCGGTGAAGTGCTCCATTTCCCGGCCCGGTTGCATCTGCACCTCAATGGAATGGGCGAAGTCGTACCACTCCTTTAAGGCTTCGTTGCTCAGGCGCAGCAGATGGGGGCGTTCCTCGCCGTGTTCGTCGGTCGCGGGTTCCCACTCCAGCATCGCGCGGAGACCGGTCGCGTAGGCGTCGCGCACTCCCGCCGGTATGGGGTGGGATTGCAGACGGCGATAACCCAATGGCGACGGCGGCAGCAGGTAGAGAAAGCGCCCCAGCAGTCCCCGCCCCCGGAATCCCGGCTTTGCGGCAAGGCCGCGCAACACGTCCGGTTGCGGGCTCAGTCCGATACTGAGACGCGGGCTTTTTAGGAAGACCGGCGGACGGCTGCCCCGGTCCACCCGCTCGGCATCGCCGCTATGGGCCTTCAAAACCAGGTCCAGGTTTGGGATGCCACTGGAGTAGCGTCCTTGCAGCAGATCGAAGACCCCACCTTCCGAAGACAGCCAGGCCATGCACTCGCCATGCTCGGCCATCAGCGCCCCCAGCCGTTCCGGTGTCGCGTCGGATGTCCATATCTGCGGCTGCATAGGGATGTCGGGAAGTTCGGCCTCGATCTCGGCCGCCTCCCGCGCCAGTTCCGCTGCCTTGGCATTGTCTTTTTCCTTGGCAGCCTTGCTGCGCTTCTCCTTGGCGCGGGCCTCCATGGTCTTGCGCTCGCTTGTAAGGCGCTTGATCTCAGGTTCCGCAATCATCGCCTGATAGTGCTCCCAGTCCACCAGGGGGGCGGTGGCGGCGGATTGCACGGCGCTCTTACGGTTTCCTGGTGGTAGGGCCACCACAACCCAGAGGTTGCACGGCTCAAAGTAGCCTGGCTTCACCATCACCCGCAGACGGCGAGCGGCAGCGCTGGCGCAGGCGACCAGGACCATACCGGCAGCCAATTCCGACGGAGTTTCCGTGTCCGCAGCGATGGCGCGAGCATAGTCCCCGGCCCAGCCGGGCAGGTGGACCAGATCGAGGTGAGGCAGATTTGGAGTATCCAACGGCACCAGGTCCGGCCAATCCTCCGTCGGTGGCGCGGCGGAATTCAGCAGGTCGGCGGTCATACGCCACCCCCTGCCAACCACACGGCCAGATCGTTGAAGTCGGTCAGGTGTTTGGGTGCATTCTCCGGCCACTGGGGCAGCGCCAACAGCGATCCCGATGCAATGGCGGCGGTTTTGGCCTTGGTGGCTCCGGGATTAACAACGGCCTGCCGGTCATCGTCACCCGCAATCACCAGTTCGGCGGCAGGCCAGCGACGGCGAGCAGCCAATGCAACCGGCTCCAGATTGCCCGCGTCGATGGCGGCCAGCGCCAGCGCGGCGGGTTCATCCTCGGCCAGGGTGCAACTGGTAGCCCAGCCCTCGCAGATGATGACGCGGGTGGGGTCTGCCATATCGCCCTCCACGGGTATGAAACAGCCCCGTTTGCGCCCGCCGGAGAGCAATAGCTTGCCGCCCTCGGCGGCGATGAATTGCAGACTGGTCAGCCTGCCGCTGAAGTCCATTACCGGAAGTGTCAATGCGCCCTTGTGCAGCCTTGCACCGTGCGGTTGAATACGCTTGCGGATCAGGTAGGGGTGATTGCCGGGTGCGGGGGTGGCTCCATTCCATATCGCAGCGGCGCGGTTCGCGGCATTGGCCTGCCGGGTGCGACGCTCCGCCTCCGCTTGCTTCTTTGCTGCTTCCACCCGGCGGGCAAAGGCGGCTCGTTCGGCTTGGGAATAGGGCGTGTCTCGCTTTGCCTGCCAGGTCTCGGAAAACCCGGAAGACCAGTCCCCGAAACAACCGCCCAGCCCATCATCGAACAACAGGCACCACCCGGCCCGGTTGCTTGGGCGCTTGCCGTTACCAGGGAAGCGATGGACCTTGCCCGGTTCAATGGCATCGGGTGGTTCCAGCCCGCCGGCCCGGATCGCGCCCTGGAATTGGGAGAGTGCATCATGCATCGTGCGATTCTCCCCGGTGGTTGATCCAATCCGCTATGGCTACGGGGAGCAGCCCCCACAGCGCCAGCGTGACGATCACCGCTTTGATGCGGGCAGCAAGGCCGGTAGAATTAGAGGTGCTTTTAGAAGTCTTGAGGGTCGCCTGGTGCCAGCCAGCGCGGCCTTTTCTGTTTCTGGTCATCGCCTTGGCCTCCCCTCAGTGCGTAGCCTTGCGGCTCGCTTCGATCTGCTGGTGCAACCAATCATTCAATTCCGCTTCGACCCACCCGACAGCGCGTCCGCCGAGAGATACAGATTTGGGAAAGCGACCTTCCGAGATGCGCAGGTAGATGGTGGAACGGGAGAGCCCGGTGCGAGCCTTGACGGCGGGTAGTCTTAGTATGCTGGTCATCGCCTTGATACCTCTCAGTACGTTTTCGGAAACTTCGAGGCAACGCTAGATGGACGACTCTGGCGCGGGCAAGGCGAGTTGGGCGAAAAAATTCCGCCCAACTTTATTCACTTCATGTTCTTTTTGATGGTCCCAGCCCTTCGCTCATGGGCGCATTCCATCTTGGCGATCTGCTGCGAGTACCAGACACCGGACAAACTAGGCCGCCTCTTTTTCAGCACCCGGTATTCTTTCCGCCATTCTTCGTGCATGGCGGCGGTCTCCAGCTTCCGCTGCTCCCGCCGTGTCGTGCTGGCGGTGTAGCGGTCGTCGCCGGTGGTGGAGCTATCCACCAATTGCCGAATCAGATCGGAATCTAGGGTCAAGGCTTCGTCGACGCACTGGATAGCATCGACTAGGGGAATGCGGTTTGAATCAGCCACCAGCGCCATCCCGCCAGCCGCATGCAGACAAAGCATCTGGGCGCGCTTGTCCCCACTGACCAGGCCCAGCTCCAGCAGCCTTCCACCATCGAACCGTTTGCCGCTGAATCGAAGCGCAAGGGTGCCAGCGATCCATCGGGCAAGCTGATCTAGGCCGAATCGCCACTGCTGCAATCGGACTGGCGGAATCTTCACCCTGCCAAAGTTGCGATCCTCGCAGGTGACGAAGGCACGCACGACTGGCCCGTCATCGCCGGGAACTATCTCCACCGGCATTGAGCGGCTTTCTTCACAGCCTGGGCATTCAACCGTTTCGGCAAGGTCGCTGGCCCGCAGCCAGCCGGTGAGCTGGAAGGTGTCAACGGCCCCCTTGGGCCAGCGGCGGACCTGCTCCCACGGAACCACGCATTCGCCATCGTCGCTGAGGCACCGCAACAGCTCCCGGACGGCATCCTCCCGCGTCATGCTGCGCTATCTTCCTCGGCGGTTTCCGGTTCCATCAGCTCGATGCCGGACGCCGACAGCATGTTTCGGATGATTTCATCCCGCTCCCCATGGCGCAGGTTGCACCAACTGGGATAGCTGATTCTGAATGTGCGGGTCTTGCTCCGTGTTCCCGGCAACGGCGCGAAGAAGGTGACCCTGATTTGTGCTTGGGTGATATGAAACGGCGGCGGATCGAGCTTGTCGATCAGGTCATGGACGGCCTTTGGGTTGTGCTTCGGTTCTGCCTCTACGGTGACCTTGCGCTTGCCGCCGCCCATCAGCGACAGGCGCAGGCGCTTGATCGCAACGAACTGGATGCCGGAGCCATCGGGTTTCTTGAAGTCGAACGCGCGGCGTCCCAGCGGGTCTAGCTTGTAGACCTGATTGTCTTTCGTAAACGGGTCCAGTTCGCCGAGCTTGACGATGGCTTCGGCGAATACTGCGCCAGGTCATCGACGTACTTGGTGTTGCCAGGCGCATGGATGCTCAACGAGCCCGCGGACTGGGTGTCGACGAAGATGATCTCGAAGGAGCGGAGGCGCGCACGGGGGTTCAGCCGGTCGCCTTCCCATACCGGGTCTGCCTGCCCGAAGTCCGACAGATTGGCGAAGAACCGCTCCTGATCGCCCTTGCGGAACACGTTCACCTGACAATGGCGGCCACGGCCTTCTTTGCTGGTGAAATTGTGACTCAGGGCATCCTCCAGCCGTTCCGTGTCTTCCTACTTCACATGGGGAGGAACCCGAGGGAGATCGTTCCGCTTTTTCCAGGAGGAATCGGGGATGTTCTCCGCGTACAGGTTTGAGGTGGCCCCCTTCCAGTAGTGCGGGTGCTCCAGAAAGGCCCACATCACCTTCCCGTGGAAGCTGTCTTGTTCGTTGATGACGTGCGGGAAATCGGTGTTCCTGTGGAAATCCGTCGCCTCGTCGATCAGCGCCGTCACACCGGCCTGATGGGCCATGGATTCGATGTCCTGGCACTCCGCCTCGATTCTCGCCTGTTGCGGTTCCGGCAGGCTCGAGAACGCCTCGAAGATGATCGCCGCCGTACTGCCGGTCTCGTCCAGTTCCGCGAAGGCGACATCCTTCACAACGCCGTACCTGTCCTGAAAATAGCGCCCCAGCAGCACGTTGGGTGTGCGTTGAAGAAAGCTGATGGGCGAAAAGTCGCGTGCCATATCCCTCTTCCTCGCTGAGGCCGCGCCAATGCTTTGGATTATATGGGATAATGGGGAGCGCTTCAGGCCGGTGTCGGACGCGTTCGGTGCGGCCATCAGACACCGCCCCTAATGAAACTCCCCTGACTCAAGGACGACGTGTGGCCAAGCTCACCCTCCCCCGTCTCGAAAGCCTGCTCTTCGCCGCCTGCGACGACCTGCGCGGCAGCATGGATGCCAGCGAGTACAAGGAGTACATCTTCGGCATGCTGTTCCTGAAGCGCGCCAGTGATCTGTTCGACCAGCGCCAGGAGGAACTGCGTCGCGCGCTGACCGCCCAGGGCATGAGCGCGGACGATATCCGCATCGAACTGGACGACCCGGACAACTACTCCGGCAAGTACTTCTTCGTCCCGGCCCGCGCCCGCTGGAACCAGGGCTGGACCGAGACCATCGTCGAGGACGGCGAAACCAAGACGGAGCAGCGGCCGGCCCTCAAGCACGTCAAGGACAACGTCGGCACCACGCTGAACAAGGCCGTGGAGGCCATTGAGGATGCCAACCCGGACGCGCTGGAGGACGTGCTCAAGCACATCAACTTCAACCGCAAGATCGGCCAGCGCACGCTGGACGACGACACCCTGGCCGACTTCATCCAAAACTTCGACAAGATCCCGCTCAAGGACGGGGACTTCGAGTTCCCGGACCTGCTCGGCGCCGCCTACGAGGCGCTGATCAAGTGGTTCGCGGATTCCGCCGGCAAGAAGGCCGGCGAGTTCTACACGCCCGCCGAGGTGGTGCGCATCTGTGTCGAGATCTGCGACCCGGACGAGGGCATGGCCGTCTACGACCCCACGGTCGGCTCCGGCGGCATGCTGGTGCAGATGCGCGACTACCTGCGCGAAAAAGGCGGCAGCGCCGACGAGCTGGCGCTGTACGGGCAGGAGTCCAAGGGCAACGTCTGGTCCATCTGCAAGATGAACATGCTGCTGCATGGCATCTCCCATGCCAACATCCGCCAGGAAGACACGATCCGGGAGCCGCAGCATCTGGACGAGACGGGCGAGTTGAGGCGCTTCGATCGCGTCGTCGCCAATCCGCCCTTCAGCCAGAACTACATCAAGCGTGACCTCAAGTTCCCCGGCCGCTTCCCGGTGATGATGCCGGAGAAGGGCAAGAAGGCGGATTTGATGTTCGTCCAGCACATGCTGGCCGTGACCAGGCACGACGGGCGCCTCGCCACCGTCATGCCCCACGGCGTGCTGTTTCGCGGCGGCGAGGAGCGCGAGGCGCGCAAATACTTCATCGACCACGGGCTGCTGGAGGCCGCCATCGGCCTGCCGAGCAACCTCTTCTACGGCACCGGCATCCCCGCCAGCATCCTGGTGCTGAACAAGGCGGGCGCCGCCGAGCGAGACCACGTGCTCTTCATCAACGCCGACCGCGAATACCGCGAGGGCAAGAACCAGAACCACCTGCGCCCGGAGGACATCGACAAGATCGTCTGGGCCTACCGCCACGGCCAGGACATCCCGGCCTATGCCCGCCTGGTGCCCCGCCAGGAGATCATCGACGAGGGCTACAACTGCAACATCCGCCGCTACGTGGACAACGCCCCGCCGCCGGAGCCCCAGGACGTGCGCGCCCACCTGCACGGCGGCGTCCCCATGGTCGAGGTGGACGGCCTCGGCCACTACTGGACCAACTACGCCGGCCTGCAGGGCGACCTTTTCTGCTCTCGCGATGAGCATTACCTGGATTTCTCCCCGGAGTTGGGGCGCAAGCGCGACATCGCCGGCTTCGTCAACCAACACCCGGGTGTCATCAGCCGTCACGCCGCCTTCATGCAGGCCCTTAAGGCCTGGTGGCAGCCGAACCTGGCCCTAATCGAGGCCCTGGCCCCGGACGCCGCCAACCAGGCGGACCGCCCGCGCAACGTCTACGTCATGCGCAGCAGCCTGGTGAACAGCATCGAGCAGGCGCTGGCACAAGGCGGAGACAATGGCCAGGACCTGCTCACGCCCTTTCAGGTGCGCGGCGCGCTCGCCAAGTATTTCGACCAGCTCAAGGCCGACTTCAAATCCATCGCCGCCAGCGGCTGGGGGCCGGAGCTGATCCCGGACGAGGACATCCTCCAGAGTCAGTTCCCCGAGATCCTCGCCGAACAGGAACAGGCCCAGACC
>JBATTL010000052.1:0-4677 GCA_049670525.1 Thiohalocapsa sp.
GTTCATCCTGGCTCTACCGGCCTCAGCCCTTTGACTTCGCCTGATGTCGACACCCTCAGATGTAAACTCTACATAAATGCGACCTCTACATAGCGGCCATGAAGAGACATTCGGGGAGCCGATTGAAGCGTGCGACTGCAAACTTCGTTTCCACCGATTCGCTTCCCGTTAGAGTCCAGAATCCGCGCTCGGGTTTCCGTTCCTAGAAACTCATCCTATGACTCCTGAACGCTGGAAGCTGCCCTTGGTGGTTCGGAGAATTCCGAGGGTGCAAGTTCCCGGCGTTGCCCGGATCGGAACCAATTCGAACGACCGCAATGTATCTCACAGCCGACTTCCGGCAGTGATCTTGCGTTGCTGCAGACGGCACCTCCTTCGTATTATTCAACGGTAACGCACCCCGTTGCTGGACGCCGAGGAAACGGTCTCAATGGATTGCCGGGTCGTCTTTTTTCAGCGCAGGCTTGGCGGACGCCCATCAGAGAACTGAGCAACCAACAACCAGGAAAAAGCAATGAATAACAGAGCGATCCGCTACACTCTGCTCGCCGGTGCCCTGACTCTAGTGTTTACCGCATGCGCCACGGAGATGAACACTGGCAACGGGACGCACGCAAGCGACGCCTGCCCCTCGGACATCAAGGGCAACGAGTGCGAGTACCACAAGGACGGCTACTGGGCCGGCGCGGGGGACGGCAAGATGGGCATGAGCATGGTCTACCAGCGCCACGAGGGCTACGACTCGCGGTTCGAGCCCTATTTCGCACGCGGCTACGAGGCGGGCTGGAGGGTCAACAGGTAGATCCTCAACGGCTGTCCCCGCAGGGATCTCGGTTGCGACTAATTAAATGCGCTTTGCCGGCCCTGACCGGGCCGGAATACCGCGAATCGTTCTTGTCGTCAGTGATACCAAGCAACACAAAGGTCGCCGTTGGCGACAGCACAGGAGTAAAGATGGGTTTCAGCGCAGCAATCAAGACTTGCTTCAGCAAGTATGCCACGTTCTCTGGCCGGGCGCGGCGTCCGGAGTACTGGTGGTTTTTTCTTTTCATCGTCATCGGATCGGTCGTCGCCACCATGGTCGACGGCGTCATCTTCGGCTTCGGGACGCCCGAATCATCGGCTACCCAGGTCGTCAGCCCGATCTTCTCACTCGCAACCATACTGCCTGTGTTCGCCGCGGGCTGGCGGCGTATGCACGATACGGGAAGACCCGGTTGGTACCTGTTGATTCCCCTCGGCGTCTCGATAGCAACGATGTTCGGCCTGATGCTCGGCGTCTTCGGTTTTTCGAGAATGGAATTGGCCGGTGCGGACGAGGAGACGCTCAGGAGCGCCGCGAGCGGGCTCGGGGTGGCGGGTATCGCCGTTATGGGGATCGTACAGCTCATCGTTTCCGTGCTGGTCATCTGGTGGCTGACCAGGCCGACGCAGGCGGGCGGCAATCAGTATGGCGAAGAGCCCTAGTACTCCGTCAAGGAGGTATTGATGGCCCATCAAACTCCCCTTGACGGAGTACAGGGGAACCGCTGATGCCGACGACGGCAAGAGGGCATGAGCATCGTCTACCAGCGCCACGAGGGCTGCGACTCGCGGTTCGAGCCCTTGTATCGAAAATCCGGGAGTTGCATATGTTTCGTCGTGGAGTTGCGGGTATAACGTTGTCGGCCGCGTTGGTCGCGGTGAGTTCGTTAGCCTTCGCGGGCTGGGGCTTCAACGGCCCACTGGCCCCGAACGCCTTCATCCAGGCCGGCGACATGACCCTAGAGCTAGCGTGCGACCGGATGCGTTTCGCACCCGCGGGTTACGAGGACGCGCAGGACATCGAGCGCAGGCAAGGCCTGTCTATCCGCTTCATGAAGGACGGCGCGACGGAGGCCGGCGACTTCCAGGCCGGGGCGGACAACGCGGACATCCGCATCGTCGACAACTTCCCGGTGGAGATCGTCTTCCACGAGAAAACGGACTACGACTTCGTCCTCGACCAGATCGGGAAGAACGCCGTGCTGAACCTGGCCATGGTCGACCGAGACGTCAGCTTCGGCATGTTCGACCTGAATGGGTCCGGGGCGGCGATCAAGTCCCTGCGCGCCGCCTGCGGTTCGCTGGCGGGGAGCGCCCCGGCACCGATCGAGGCGCCCGAGGGCGTGGTCTATTGCGGCGGCGGGGCCGTCAAGCGCCAGATCGAGTACAGGATCCTCGAGAAGCCGGAGGACAAGTGGGACGCCCGGGTCACGGTCAACGGGGAGACCCTACGCGCCATGACGGCCTACAGCTATTTCGGCAAGTCCAAGCCACCGCACGGATTCGTGGTCGCCCTGCTGGGCGAGGACCGGTCGGAATTCCTCGTCTTCAAAGACGGGAACGACGACTGGCTGGAGTTTGGCGATTACACCTATCGCAAGTGCAACTGAACGCTGGCGATGAGAATTTGGCCCCGACAACGTTGCCCAGAGGCGGCCGGCCGTTGCGGCGACGATGGGAATGACGGGTCTCAGTCAACAAGCGCGCGACGACAACGAGGGGAGGAATATGAAGAGTCGAATTGCCATCGCCGTCCTGGCATTCATGCCGATGGCGGCCGACGCCCTGGACCTCACGGGGCTTCCCGCGGCCCTGGCGGAAAAGGTGACCGCGGCCCGGCAGGCCTGCGCGGATAACGGAAACGGGGAATTCGCCCTGGAATGGGGAGCGGTGGCCCGCACGGATCTGGACGGCGACCTACAGCCCGACTGGGTGCTGGACGAAAGCGCCTACGCCTGCTCCACCGCCGTCTCCCTGTTCTGCTCCACGGGTGGTTGCCTATCGCACTTCCTGGTCGGTGACGCCGTCACCTCTTTTCGCAACCAGGGATGGACTGCGCATACGTTCGGCCGGAACCGCGTCCTGCTGATGCGTGTTCACGGCTCGGACTGCGGTGGGAACAACCCGACGCCTTGTTTCGTCGCGCGAGCGTGGGATTCGGGAGAGAAGGTGTGGCAGTCCGTTGAGGTAGGTACCCATTAGCAGTGTTCGTACCAGGGCACCTGGTATCCGACCGGCTTTCGCTAGTATCTGTTCCGAAGTGCAAGGCAGGCTCGGTAACCATCCGGTTTCCGAGCAATTCAGAAGTTCCCATCCCGATGACAGTCCAGCAGAAGACCGCGCGCCGGGTGGCCGGGATCTTCTTCGGCACCTGGCTGCTGCTCGCGCTCGCGATCGCCGACTTTCCGCCGCCGCCCGGTTTCGTGATCCTGGTCATGATCCTGCTTGCCTGCGCGCTGAACGGCGCATCGCCTGCACGTCTTCAGCTGCAAAATTTGACGCCCGATCTATGAAAGCAAGCGCGCTCCCGCGAAACTACCTGATTTCCTTTGTCCGCGTGGTGTCCATCTCAGGTGTCCGCGCGTTCCTGCCAGGTCTGCGGATTCCGTTTCATGTGCAGCAAGGCAACAACCAGCACACAATCAGCGCGGACCTGGTAGAGCACTCCATACGGGAAGCGCCGTACAATGCATCGCCGGGTTCTTTGAGAGAATATTGGCCATGCCTCCGGAAACGCGGAGATCCGATCCAGCGTGCGCTGCACTTCCTCCGCTAACTCGTAGCCAAGACCAGGTCTTTCCGCGTTGTAGAAATCCACAGCCTCGGCAAACTCGCGTTCCGCGCAGGACAGTACGCGGACCTTCACCGCTTGTTTATCCGCGCGAAAACCGCCTCCGCCGAATCGGCGGACAGGTGCCCCTCATCGTATGCATCGATGCGCGACTCCGCCTCGGCCTTCCAGGCATCGTCCACGGCGCCATCCTCCGGCGGATCAAAGCTGCGCAGCAACTCGTCGATCAGCTCCGCACGTTCTATCGGCGACAGGACCAACGCATCAGAGAGAATTCGGCGTGCGCTAGGATTCATGGCGGTTGCCCTCGTTTAACGAGTCGCGAGTTTGCTGGCGATTCTAGCGTGACCACGCCGGTAAGCAACGGCGACGGTTTCCCGAGTGTCGGGATTGGCGGCTTTGCCTCCGAGACTGGACTGCCGCCAGGATCTCGCGGAGAGACGCGCAGACGATAGCCAGGTGGCTGCATTCGCGCGACTTCGATGTCGGCTTGTGGGACTCAGCGGTCGGTTGAGATGGCAAGTCCAGCATCATCCGGAGCCGGTCGAAACCGGCCGACGTTAGTATAGGAAGTATAAACGACCTGCTTCCCAGGTCGGGGCGGCTTGTCCACCGGCGACGACCGTGTTGCACCCCAAAACGGGGTTGCCAGCAGGACCTCGGCTGTCAAACCCAACAACAGCACCACCAACAGACGAAAATGACCTGATCCGATGCTCATGCCTTATTCAGCAGCCGAATCACGAACAACAGCACCACCGCGCCGACGGTCGCCATGGCGATCGCGCCGATCAGGCCGCCGAGAACAACACCGATCAATGGGAATAGAAAGCCACCGATAACGGCACCGATGATGCCGATGACAATGTCGCCAAGCAGGCCGAAACCGCCGCCCTTCATCAAGACGCCGGCGAGCCAGCCGGCAACGGCGCCGATGGCGAGGAAGATCAACAGACTGATATGTTTTGACCTGTCAACTATTGGCACTCAATTCTCGTGACGCACCGCTTCATTCTTCTATAGAACAGCTTGTTGCAGGGTCTGTGGGTATGTGGGCGAGAGGCCCGAGAGTGTGGGCAACC
>JBATTL010000053.1:0-2121 GCA_049670525.1 Thiohalocapsa sp.
GATCAGAACTTGGATCTAAAACGGGGCCTTCAGGCCCCGTTTTTTTGTGAGATAGTTTGTTGGCCGGGAATCCGCGCTGGGTTCTTCGCTAAACGACCGATGCGCAACCGGAGATCTGGGCCATGCCGTTTCAGCTTTGCTACGCCAGCACCACCACCCGCGAGATGCAGCGCAACGACCTGCTCGAACTGCTCGCTGACGCGCGTAAACGCAATGCGGCCGATGGCATCACCGGCTTGTTGCTGTTTCAGGGTAAACACTTCCTGCAAGTGATCGAAGGAGAGGCCGAACCCGTCCGGACCACGTTCAAACGCATTTGCGGCGACAGGCGACACACCCAGATCGCGCTACTTTTCGAGGAACTGGTGTCGGAACGCCAGTACCGGGACTGGAGTATGGGTTTCCAGGCGCTCGATGGCAGCGAGTGGATGGAGTTCCCCAACGAGGACGGCAGCGAAAAGGATCTGCGCGCCATGGCGGAAGCGATGGGGCGGGCAAAGGAATTATTGCTGTACGTTCGCCAACAGGGACTGGATCCCGCGAAAGACGTGCCGACGCACGAGGACACCTGACACCTGTCTCCCGAGAGATACCCTATGGATTAAAACGCGTCTGTTTCCCCAAAAGCCGATCAATCAGAAAAGCCGCCGGATCACCGGCGGCTTTTTTGTTTGGCGCATCTGTCACCCCCTACATCTCCGGGGGCAACAATTCGCCGCCTTCCGCGTCGTTAAGCCCTCGGCAATTCCGGACTGATGACGATTGCGGTGTCGCCGTCTTTCTTCTTGCCGCCACAGCTCTTGCCGTCGCCGGCAATGGCGCTTCCTGCGCCGAAGATCAGCGCCAAGCCGAACAGGGCAATAGACAGGGCGGATATGGAACGCTTGCTCATAGTGGAATCATCCAGTCGTTCGTTGTTGTGAAAACTCGGTGCTGTCACTGTCCAAACAGCGCACTTGGTGGAAGATAAGTCAGCTACAAACAATTACAACCTCGCACTCATCACGGATTCGCTCGTCTGCCGTCCGGATGCTCGACAAACCGCTGGGGCACAGGCCCGGAGATACAGCAAGGCGGAGATACAGCAAGAACAAGGGCCACAACCTCCTTGGCGTGGACTCTTGGAGCCGAGTTCATGTCGATTCGAACCCGCGAATCAGCCAGCACTCCCCGAAATCCCTCAGGTGACCACGTCCGGTGCAGCACGTCCCGTACGGGCCTCGATCTGGGCTAACTCTCGGGCGATCAGGATCAGCGGTGCCAGCGCCTCCTGGACCGGCTGGTCGTGACGGGCCGGATCAGGCTCGAACTGCTCGATATAGACCCGCAACGTCGCTCCCTGGGTGCCGGTGCCGGACAGACGCATGACGATACGCGACCCACCATCGAAGCCGATCCGGATCCCCTGCCCGGCGGAGACGCTCCCGTCAATCGGATCCCTGTAGCTGAAGTCGTCCGCATAGGCGACGGTGAATTCGCCAAGCGTCTTGCCGGGCAGGTCCGGCAACAGGATATGCAAATGATTCACAAGGGCACTGGCGGCGTCGCTGTCGACCGCCTCGTAGTCGTGCCGCGTGTAATAGTTGCGGCCGAATCGGCGCCAGTGCTCGGTCACGATTTCCGCGACGGATTGGCGTTTCACCGCCAGCAGGTTGAGCCAGAACAGCACGGCCCAGAGACCGTCCTTTTCGCGCACATGATCGGAGCCCGTACCAAAACTCTCCTCACCACAAAGCGTAATACGACCAGCATCGAGCAGGTTGCCAAAGAACTTCCAGCCGGTGGGTGTCTCATAGCAGTCGACGCCCAGGACCTCGGCAACCCGGTCAGCCGCCTGGCTGGTGGGCATGGAGCGCGCGATACCGGCGATACCGGACTTGTAACCCGGAACCTGATGGGCATTGGCCGCAAGCACCGCGAGGCTGTCACTGGGGGTAACAAAGAAGTCGCGACCCAGGACCATGTTTCGGTCGCCATCACCATCCGATGCGGCGCCGAAGTCCACCCCATTGGCACCCAGGGTCAGTTCCACCAGCTCGTGGGCGTGGACCAGATTCGGGTCCGGATGGCCATGCCCAAAGTCCTCCAGTGGCACAGCATTCATCACGGTCCCGGGGGGGG
>JBATTL010000054.1:0-5650 GCA_049670525.1 Thiohalocapsa sp.
AAAGCGGCCTGCGAAGACTTCTTTGCCAATCCGGCGAGCTACCGGGGCGAACTGCGTTCGCTGCTGACGGAGAATTTCGAGATTATCGGTCAATGAAAAACCGAAAATCTGGTATTAGCTCGCTATATATCGGCCATTTCGTGTTGAAGTAGAGAAAGTCGTCTTCAATCGCGTGATCGCTGGAATGGACAAAGGTGACAAAGACTTGTTGTTTCTCGCACTGGAGCAAGAAATGAAGTTCAGATCCATCCCAGGGCCCAGGCCCGTTGCAGCATTCCAACCTCAGACTGTGACTGGGTGCCATTACTCGGACGATGAACGAGAGGACTAAGACACCACCAAAGCCCAAGTCGAGCTTGCCACCGACTTCGCATGTTCCGGAGGCGGTTGTCGACCACCAGCTGCGTAACCCATCCGAATCGGTAAGCGCGCCGTAGACCGCGGATAGAGAGCCTCGGACCCCAACTCGATGGCGTACTGTTACCATTAGGCGTGCCTCGGTTTACCCTTCTCAGTTCCATTGCACCTGCCTCGACGGCCTGTGGGAAGAGGCTATCCACATCTTCCACATACTCAACTGCGCTCAAGTTCCCAAATCATAGTAGCGCTTTCGGACGCCGCAAATTCGCTATGGTCATAGTCGCCATACACCGCTTTCACGCTAAAGCCTGCTTGCTCTACCATTTCCCTGAACTGATCAAACTCAATCAATTCGAACTCCATTTCAAGGATTCGCTTTTTTTGCAATGCTCCGGTTCTGTCGTAGTACTCGAAAAATTGAGTACGCGAGACCACTGGCGAACCACCCTGCTCGAAACCTGAAACAATCATTGTTCCCTCTCCATTGATAGGAAATTTCCCGACAAAACGAAGGCACCCATCGACGACCTGTCGGCGAATAACAGGGTTGTGCATTGTGCAGAAAAACCGGCCGCCGGAAGCCAGCGTGCGATACACTGACGACAAGACATTAAGCTGCTTCTCCCTGCCAATCAACTCCATGAATGACTGAAACGGCAGAATTGCTAGTTCATATTTGTCTTTCAGATCCAAGTGCTTCATGTCGGCACAGATCAGCTCCGCTGAATAGCTGTGCTCTTTTAGCTTTCTCTCCAGTTCATTCAACATGCCCTGGGAAATATCAACGCATGTAAGGTCCGCGCCGGCAGCAAGCAATGGGATTGAAAGGCGTCCGGTGCCGGAGGTCAGCTCAAGAACCTTAAGACCTTGTCGAACTTCTCTTGTGAAGAACTCATAGTCGTAATTTGTGTGCGAGTAGATATCGTAGATACTCGCAATACTGTAGTAGTCAATCGAGTTCATAGACAATTTTGCTGAAACCTCCGATATCGTGACTTCGTTGACCAGGAGCCCCGGGCACACCACCGGGGGTTGTGGTCATCCCGGATCCGGTTCTTTTGTCGCGCAATGGGGCCAAACACCATGGGCTCAAATGCGGTCAATGTTTTTTTTGCGCCTTTTCGACTGATCTGCCGCTTATACGATCTTGCGGATGCGAGACTTGCTGATGCGACAGCCGTGCAGGCCGAAGTCGTCGCCGATCTCGTGCATGCTGTAGCCGCCACTCGCGTAGGCGGCGGTGATCGCTTCGTCCCGCCTTGCGTGCGTACCCGCACCATCCGCAAGCGGCCGTGCCTGAGCCTGGGGGACCTAGCGGAGGTCTCTGCCAATCGGAAACTTCCGGCGCATCGACTCGACGACAGTGTCGGAGCCGAGCAACACGTGCTACTTGAGCCGCTCCCTTGGCAGGGCTGACCAATGCCTTGGGCGACGAAGCGCGCGTCCTGCGCAAGCGCTCCGAGTGCTGTTTGGCCGCATGCCGCCACAGTCGCAAGCAGATGCAACCACTCCGGACGGGCATCCTCACCGCGGATTGCGCGGTCGCTGCTCCAGGGCCATTACTGCGCGCGGACCATCCGAGCGAGCGCCAGATTAAGCACGACGCAGCGCGCTAATTCAAGCTGGTGGGACTCGTTCTCAACGAGAATCGCATTGTGCCGTCTCCGGAACACAGGTCCGACTCGTCGGTAGGAGTGATAGGCCCGCCGGGTATGGACCTGGGATAGCTGGCGCAGCCCCCGAGCGAAATCGGCATCCGGTGTCTCTGCCAGCAGGTGATAGTGCTAAGCCGCACAATCATGGCGGGAATTGCTGATGCCTTTCGAGACGATTGCCGGAAAACCTCGTACCAGATCCCGCAGGATTGAGGTTCGCCTTCAAGCAGCACCGGCAGGAGCATAGCCTGGCTATGCGACTGCTGGCGCGACGGTGAAGGCGGGCGTCAAGACCAGTCAGCTGGTATGAGATATGACAGAGATCGCCTACGCCCTTATTCGTTAGCAGCCCGCCCGGAGATCAGGCATTGGGGAGCCATCCCAGCTAATATCGCCTAGGTAGGCCTGGACGAACTCGATATGCTCGCGGTGCGCGACCTGATGCCAGTGATGCCGGGCGAGCAGGACGAACAACGAGGGAAGAAGGTCGCGGGGGGTCGTGAATGCATCGGGCGTCGTCAACAGCGCTTTGATCAGACGTTGGACGGGCAGGCCCGGCAGATGGGCGTTCAGCAGGCTGATGTCGTATTGACGGCGAGGACAATCGATGACCCTCGCCGGGGTGACGTGCCGATCCGACGCCGCGACTACTTGACCTCGCCGATAATCTCGTTGCGGAAGCGCGCGACGACGCCGTCGCCGACCTTGACGCCGTCGAGAATCGTCGGATCTTCCACATCCAAGGTCCGGGTCGCGTTGGGGCCCTCGATCGTCACCTTGCCCTCAGCCTTGCTCAGGCCGACGACCTTGCCCGACAGGGTCACAGTTTCGGTGATCGTGCCGCCAGGCTTCTTGCCTGCACTCCGATCGATCTCGGTCGTCACCACGGCCGCGGCTGGTCCGGCCTCTGCCTGCGGCAGCAGCTCGATCAGCACCGACGACAGCTCGGTGATGGTTACTTTGTCGCCGATCTTGATCTTGTCGAGCCGAGTCACTTGCGGCGGCACATGGAGGACGTGGAATTTTCCTTCGGCGTCCTTCAGGGTCATCAGACGAGTTTCCGTGTTGACCACCATGACCTTCCCCGAAAGCTCGCTGCTGGCCACGCCGACGGCCGCTGGCATAGCCGACTGCGCGAAGGTGATTGCGGGCACCGCGGCGCTAATGAGAAGGGCCGCACCAAAAGCAACGGCAATGGTTCTGTGTTGCATAAGAGGTTTCTCCTGATTTTCGTCGATCATAAGAATCGTTGAAAGTAGCGCGTAGCCGGTGCGAACGGATCGCGACTAACGCTGCGCGGACGGCAGGCGTTCCGCCGAGGACTTGCATACTCGCGGACGCATCCGAGTGACCGACCTGAGTCCTGTGGATCGAGTTCATGTCCTGTCACCCGATCGGCAAGGTTAGGGTTGCGGAGCAGGGGAACAAGGCCGAAAGGTTGAGAATTGGCACGATTTGTAAGATACGCGTCGTACCGCCCTGCAACGTTTGCCACGGCGAAGATCGCGAAGGGTTCGGCTTGGAGGTCCCTGCAATCGTCGGGCAGAAAATCGATCACTTCCTCGAAACCATGACCGCCTTTCGAGGCGGCGACCGAGAGAACGACCAGTTCAGCCGCATGCGCTTCACCCTAGAATCCGCAGTTGGACGGCCTATGGGGTGGGTCTCGCGTGGTGTCTGGCAAGGCACAACGAGGCGGAATAGTTTCTCTATTCCAACGAGTTGTTACGCCGTCACCGAGCCTGCGCACTACGCGGAGCTCGGCGCACTGTTGTCGACGGCACTGGCACTGGGACTGGTGCTACACAGCGATTGCCCTCGTCAACACAATGCGGCTGCGCAGCGCCTAAGGCGATTGCCGGTAAATCCCGAACCAAATGGGGCCAAATCGAGGTTCGCCTTCAAGGGGCACTGGCAGGAGCATAGCCCAGCTATGTGACTGCCAGTGCGACACGAATGGCGGGCCTCGAGATAAGTCAGGTGGTATGTGAATTGGCAGAAATCGCCTAAGGACGAGCAGCGCGGGATTCGACAAAGGCATCGGGGCCAAGCGGTCCTGGGTCAGTGCCGCTCGAGCGCGCAGGCGCCGTCGCGGCAGCGGCGCTCGAAGCGCCAGTCCGCGAACCGCGCATACGTCCGGTCTAGTGGACCGCTGAGGCGCAGTGCTGTCACAACCCAGGCCAACAGCCGGTACCCCGGCAGCTGTTGCCAGACGGCAACGAACGCGGGTACCCCAGAGATGAGCTGGCCCTCGACGTCGCGCACATGGAGCCGGCGCATGGCCGTTTCGGCATCGAACCCGGCGGCGCTCAATGCTTCCGCATCGGTGGTGAGGTCGATCCAGCGGATTCGCCCGGCGCGGTCCACGCGCTGATAGTGGGCGATCTCTTTGCTGCACAGAGGGCAGCCGCCATCGTAGAAGGTCGTGAGTTGGAACATCAAGGTCGACTCGTTGTTATGCACTGGTCTGGGGTTGGTGATCGGCGAGGCGGTTGTCAGTTTGGTTGGCCGTTCAACGGGCTGCCCGACGTCGGTAGCGACCGACTCGATTCCCGCTGCGGTGGCGCG
Source organism: Thiohalocapsa sp. (assembly GCA_049670525.1). Classification (GTDB taxonomy): domain Bacteria; phylum Pseudomonadota; class Gammaproteobacteria; order Chromatiales; family Chromatiaceae; genus Thiohalocapsa. The sequence goes on from JBATTL010000054.1 coordinate 4,584, forward strand.
GCCGCGCATAACGGTGTAGCCGCCGCGACCCCACTTCACTTCCATGTCCCAGCGGGACTGCCCGACACTGGTCATCTGCCACGTTGCGGCGCCGATGCGAAACCGCCTCTCCTGATGGATTCGGCTCCTGCTGCGTTGCCGGCGTTCCCCGCAACGCATCAGCGGTCTACCATGTCCCCTCATATTGCACTCCTGAGATGCTTGCTCAACCGCACGGCCGCGTCGGCAGCACTTCCGGGAGCGGAGCAGTCGCTATCCTCCAACGTGTGTCCCCTCTGCCCCTGTGCCGCGCAACATTAGTCTGATTTGGTGTACACGCCTGGCCGCCAAGCCGGCGCCGCGCACCCAATGATCCACGGCGTTGTCCGGGTACCGGCCGGCACTTGGCGTCTCCCGATCCACACCCATCTTGGTCGCCGCCTTATGCCACAGTTCCGCCGCCGCGCGCGTCAGCAGGTCCTCAAGCATCCGTTGCGCTTCCTTTGGCGGGTGATCCGCGCCTTTCAAGCAAACCAGGGGATGCTGCTCTCGGGTGCGGTCACCTACCGCTGATCACGCTGATTTCCGGCGTATTTCACGCCATTCGAGAAGAGCAGATCGCCCTATTCGGGCTATCCTGGTCGCTACCAGGCCTATCGGGTGGTCTGCTCTACCTAATCGGGTTGTTTTGCCAGATTCTTATCCTGACCTCGTTCTATCTGGTCATGCCGGTCGGCAACCTGTCATTGCGCCATCAGCAGTGAGGGAGATCGCCTCGCGCCCGTCTCCGCGACTCGGTCAACGGACCACGATGACCACAGGATTGACCGAGACACTACTGTCGCCCACGCCGGCAAGCTGGATGGCTTCTGCTTTGCGCAGCAATCTGAACGGAACGGGCGCGTTCGGGCACACGCTAAGCTTCCTCAAGTTCTTGAGGATTGAACTGCAAGTCGCAGCGGTCAAATTGACGCGAAACGATCAGCCAGAAACTCGACGAACGCCCGCACCCCGGCAGTTTGCAACCGCGATGTCGTCACCGCGTTGACCGCGAGCTTGGGCACTGCCCAGTCGGGCAGCACCGGCAC
>JBATTL010000055.1:0-6068 GCA_049670525.1 Thiohalocapsa sp.
GGACCGCAGCGGGAGTAGCGCGGCGGGCACAGCGATGCCGATCTGGTCGGCTATCGCATCGAAGTCGGGCATGACCACGGCGTCACGCCCCGTGAGATCGTTGGCGCGATCGCCAATGAGGCCGGTATTGAGGGGCGATACATCGGCCGCATCGACATCCGAGGCGACCATTCTACGGTCGATCTGCCGTCCGGTATGCCCAAGGAGATCTTCCAACACCTGAAGCGCGTCTACGTGCGCGGGCAGTCTCTCCGCATCACGGCGCTCGGCAGCGGGGATCAGCGCCCAGCGCGACACTTCAAGGCTCGCGAGCAGGATTTCGGGGATCGGCGTCCCGGACCACGCCCTCCGCAGGGCGGCCGCTTCGACGATCGCGGACCCAGCAAACCACGTCGCAATGAAAGGGGACTGCCCCAGCGGCCGTTCTCGAAGGATCGCAACCCGAAAGACAGCTAATACCGCATTTCTCCGAGCCAGACGGGAATCGCCGGATGGACCATCGCCCGCGCAAGCGCTTTGGCCAGAACTTCTTGCACGACCCAGGCACCATTCGTCGAATCCTGGCAGCGGTATCACCGCAGCCCGGCCAACACCTGGTCGAGATTGGACCCGGCCAGGGTGCCCTGACCGAAGGACTGCTGGCCCGCACCGGCGTCATGGACGTGGTCGAAATCGACCGTGATCTGGTTGGGCCGCTCGCGCAGCGCCTCAATGCGCTCGGCGAACTGCGCATCCATAATGCCAATGCGCTGCGATTCGATCTGTGCCAGTTGCTTTCCGGGACCCGGAGTCAAAAGCCATCGCCGGACAGTCCCCGACTGCGGATCGTCGGCAACCTGCCTTATAACATTTCCACACCGCTGCTGTTTCGCTTCCTCGACCAGGCGCACTGTATCGATGACTTGCATTTGATGCTGCAAAAGGAAGTCGTCGATCGCATTTGCGCAGACCCGGGTAGCAAGACCTACGGCCGGCTTTCGGTGATGGTACAGACCTGGTGCAGCGCCGAGCGGCTGCTCGTGATCGGCCCCGGTGCATTTAATCCGCCCCCGAAGGTCGACTCCGCCGTGGTGCGACTTGTGCCACATCGGCCCCTCGTCTGTCCCGTCGACGATTCGGACCTGCACGCACGGATCGTCTCCGCCGCCTTCGCACAGCGGCGCAAGACTTTGCGGAACAGTTTGAAAGGGCTGGTCGATTCGGCCCTTCTGGTCGAGTGCGGTCTCGATCCAGCCGCGCGAGCCGAAACGATCCCGGTCTACGCCTATGCGAGGTTGTCCAACCTGGCCATCGCCAGAGCCAGTGTTGCGAGGCAGTCGGAAACGCGGCAGGCTGGGCATGAACGGGATTGAACCTGTGAGGAATCGATGAACGACGTAGCAACAGAACCCGAAGAAAAGGACGATGAACAACTCTCGCTGGCACGCGCCGACGAGGTGTTGCCTGCACTGATCCCGTTGCTGCCGGTCGCCTCGCGGCCATTCTTTCCCGGCCAGGCCGTGCCGCTGCTGATGGAGGCGGGACCCTGGCGCAGCACGCTGATGGCCGTCGGAAAAACCGAGCACAAGATCCTGGGTGTGATCCTGGCCCGCAGCGAGACCTCGGAGGACGCGCAACCGAGCGATTTCTATGACGTTGGAACCGCGTGCCGTGTGCACCGAGTCAACGACGACGAGGGCAAGCTCCAGGTGCTGGTGGAGTGCCTGCAGCGCTTCCGGGTCGAGCGGATCGTTGACCGCAAGGCACCCTTCTCGGCCCGCGTAACCTACCTTCCGGAGCCCCAGCCCGAACCGGAAGTCAAGGCCTATGCGATGGCGATCATCAATACAATAAAGGAGTTGCTTCCGCTGAATCCGCTGTACGTCGAGGAACTTCGGATGTTCCTCGACCGCTTTGGCCCCGATGATCCGTCCCACCTCGCCGACTTCGCCGCCAGCCTGACGACGTCCAGCAAGGAGCAACTCCAGGAGGTGCTGGAATCGTTACCGCTGCTGAAACGCATGGAGAAGGTGCTGGTTCTGCTCAACAACGAGCTCGAGCTTGCACGCGCGCAACAGAAGATTCGCGCCTCCGTTGAAGAGACCATGCAGAAGCAGCAGCGCGAGTTCTTCCTCAAAGAGCAACTGAAGGCAATTCAAAAAGAACTCGGTATCGCCAAGGACGATCGCACAGCGGAGGTCGACAAGTTCAAGGAGCGTCTGAAAAAACTCACCCTCACGGAGGAGGCGCAGAAGCGCGTTGACGAGGAAATGGACAAGCTGTCCATGCTCGAAACCGGGTCACCCGAGTATGCCGTCACCCGCAACTATCTGGACTGGATCACCTTGTTGCCCTGGGGCCAACACTCTAAGGACAAGCTGGATCTGAAGCGCGCAAGGCGGGTACTTGACCGCGACCACTATGGGCTCGACGACGTCAAGCAGCGTATCCTGGAGTTCCTCGCGGTGGGTATCCACAAGGGTGAGATCGCGGGCTCCATCATCCTGTTGGTCGGCCCCCCGGGGGTCGGCAAGACCTCAATCGGCCGATCGATAGCCGATGCGCTGGGCCGGCGTTTTTACCGCTTCTCTGTTGGCGGCATCCGCGACGAGGCCGAGATCAAGGGTCACCGGCGCACCTACATCGGCGCCATGCCCGGCAAGTTCGTCCAGGCCATGAAAGACGCCGGCACGGCAAACCCGGTGATTATGCTCGACGAAATCGACAAGGTTGGCGCCAGCTATCATGGCGACCCGGCATCGGCACTACTCGAGGTGCTGGACCCGGAGCAGAATAGCGACTTTCTAGACCACTACCTCGATTTGCGCTTCGACCTGTCCAAGGTGCTGTTTGTCTGCACCGGGAATCAAACAGACAGCATTCCCGGCCCACTTCTCGACCGCATGGAGGTGATCCAGTTGTCGGGCTACATCGCTGCCGAGAAACTCGCCATTGCGAAGAAGTATCTGCTGCCGCGCCAGATCGAGCGCGCTGGGCTCGGGAAGAAGTCCGTACAGGTCGACACCAAGACCCTGCGCGCACTCATCGAGGGCTACGCTCGCGATGCCGGCGTGCGACGTCTGGACAAACAACTCGGCAAGATCATACGCAAGGCAGCCGTCAAGATGCTGGAGGGCGCTCACACGCCCATCAGCGTCGATACCGACGAACTCAAGGATTATCTCGGCAGCCCAGTGTTCCGGGACGAACGCAAGCTCTCCGGCCCCGGCGTGGTCACGGGTCTCGCCTGGACCGCGATGGGCGGCGCGACCTTATCCATCGAGGCCGTGCGCACCCACGACTTCAGCCGCGGCTTCAAGCTGACGGGCCAGCTTGGGGATGTGATGAAAGAATCGGCCGAGATCGCCTACGGCTATATCGTCAGCCACGCGGCCGAGTTCTCCGCCGATCCGAGCTATTTCGAAACGGCTTTTGTCCATCTGCACGTGCCTGCCGGCGCCACACCGAAAGACGGCCCATCGGCAGGCATCACAATGGCCTCCGCGCTGCTCTCCCTTGCCCTCGACAAGCCAGTGCGCCGCATCGCGATGACCGGCGAGTTAACCCTGACGGGCGAGGTCTTCCCAATCGGCGGCGTGCGAGAGAAGCTTATTGCCGCGCGTCGCGCGGGCATCAAGGAGATCCTGCTTCCGCAAGACAACCGGGGAGAATACGACGAGGTACCGGAACACGTGCGCAAGGGCCTGACCGTGCATTTCGTCAGCCGCTTCGAGGACGTCGCTGCATTGCTGTTCAGCAATAAGGGAAGCAAGTAGCAGTCGGCTGCCACGTCGCATTGTTTATACGATTTTCGAGTGCCGGTCCCGCGGGCGCTCACGCCCGTTAGATCTTGTGCTAACGGTGCTCGTGTTGCCGTCAGTGGACCATGAAGACCGGCACCTCCGCCGACTTCAGCAGATGTTCTGTGACACCGCCCAGAATCAGCTCGCGCCAGCGGCTCCGGCTGTAGGCGCCGACGACCAGTAGATTGATGCCTGCTTCGGTGGAGGCGGAAAGAAGTGCCTCGCCGACATGGGGATCATGGGCCTCAATGATTCTTACTTTGGCCTCCACGCCGTGCCAGCTCAAATACGAAACAAGGTCCGTGGCCGCCGGGCGTTTTCCGTTTGTATACCTTCCGGAAAAGATCGTCACCGACTCGGCACTATGCAGATAGGACATCGCCGCAGCGACCGCACGCGCTGATTCGGCACTGCCGTTCCATCCGATACCGACTCTGGTTCCGATAATCGGCTCTGCCTTTTGCGGGGCGACCAAGACCGGCCGACCAGTGGCCTTGAGTGCCGCCTCAGCCACCGCCGGCGGTGGCGAAACCTCGATCGGCCCCGGCAATACGATCAGGTCCGACAGCCGCCCGCGCATCGCGAGCAGCTCGTCTTCGTGGCCGACGACACCGTGCCAAGAGGCCGATGCTCCGCCGTTGGCAGTTCGTGTCTCGACGATCGGGATACCGGCGGTCGTGCAACTGCGGCGAAACAGCTGATGCACCTGCTCCACGACGGTGTGCGCGTGCTGCTCCGCGGCCCGGAGCACCGACTCGCGCATGTGTTTGGAGAGCCCGATGGTCGTGTACGGCAGTGGATGGCGGGGATTACGCAGAACAAACAGTAGGTCTAAATGGGCCTCGAAGCGTTGGGCAAGGCCGAACGCGGTTTCCAACACCGGACCCGGAACATCTGTATCGGACAATGGCAATAAAATGGTCTTGACCGGCATCGGCTGTCTCTCTCCCAGCAGGCGCAATCCGCGCACATGACGCAACGCGTGAATGACATTTGTCGAAGCGCCGAACAGTGGACTGATTGCGTCTCGGCAATACCGTACTGTCGGCCGGGAGATTTTACCTTAGGGCCACCGGGTTCAGCTATCCCGGCGGAACATCCGCAGCGCGATTCAAGGCCATGCGAGCAAATCCCACCTGACGGAGTACTAGCGCGACGGCCGGGCATTGAATTCGCGATAGACCAGAACCGCGCCCCAGACCAATGCCAACAGCATGACCAGCGACCCGATCAAATGGCTGGCCTGCGCCAGACTGTGGTCAAGATGTAGCAACCCGGTCTCGGTCAGCAGATATTCCCAGTCATGGAAACCGTAGGGGGATGAATGTCCGAAGTTGCCACCGAGCAATGGCAGCTGGCCGGCGCGGGCGTCGTTGATGTAGGGCGCGATGTCGAGAAAATTCTCACCGAACCACCACAGGGCGACCGACGCACCGAAGGGGTCGCGAGTCTTGAACAAGAGCACCAGCATTGCGACCAGCGGCATGAGCAACTGGCCAAGGGTGCCGCCGAGGGATGCCATGAACGCGCCCAAAGGCCGGAAAATCACGTGTCCAGCCTCGTGGAACGGCAGATTGATCAGATGCAGGAAGGATTCGCCCGCGGCATTGCTAGCAACCGATGAGACGATAAGACTTAGGCCCCAGATCCCCAGGGCACCGACGAGTGCTGCCTTGGCGCCGCTCGTCAGCGGGTCACGATCCACCGACGGCGCGGGGAAAATGAAGTCCATCATTGCCGGCGCCGCCGACCGAGCGCCTCGCTTCGTCAGCGTGAATGGCGGTGCCTGCTCGCCGGGGCGTGGATGGTATTTCCAATACTTCTCAAAGACGATGCCGCAACGATCGCAGATGACATTGTCGTCTGGTTGACGCCTGTTGCATTTCGGGCATTCCATAGCGATAGAGTTTAGGAGCCAGCCGCGCAAGAATCTGTGCACAAGGACGCAATTACCCTAGGACCACGACGCGTCTGAGTCCCGGCATAGGGTAGACGAGCCGCGCGACTTGGTGCCGAGAAGGACCCCATGCGCACGCCCTTGGAAGGCGGGCCATCGTCCGCGCGATTACCAATCCGGAGATTCGCAGGTGTTGTTTCAAGAGTATTTCGTAATGAACTTCCAGAATTCGCCCACCTCGCCACGGAGCATCTATCCCGCACTCCGGTGCCGCCCTAGGGGCGGGCGCAAGATCCGGAATCGACCCCTATGTAAAGTTGTCAACGCCGGGTCGCCGCGGGTGATTGCTCACCCGCGGCTCCCACAGATCCGGACGTGCCCAATTCGGG
>JBATTL010000056.1:0-1619 GCA_049670525.1 Thiohalocapsa sp.
CAGAAGCAGGTGCTCCAACTCCTTGTTGCCGGACCTGCCGCTGTCCACCGATGCCTGATCGAGCAGCGAGCATACTTCGCGCCAACGCTCGGCGAGTGCAGACTGGCCTTCTGCTCATAGAGCAACGCATCCCATGCCAGGCGCACGGCCAGCAGCTCGACGATGGTCTCGTCGTCGCCGCCGGCCAATTCCTTCTCCCAGCGCAACAGCCGGGTCCAGGCGGCCCAACCACCGATATCGATCAGCGCCGCGTGCATGTAGTCCTTCGCACCTTCATCGGGCATACCGAGCCGATGCAGGGCCCAGCCGATGCAGTCCTGCGGTGCCTCGGGCAGGGTCTTGATCCGCGCACGCATCGGGTCCAGCCCCATCATGGAAAGACTGAAATCTCGCTCGGCGAAGCATCGCCAGGAAGCGTATAGAGATATCCCCTGCCAAGGCGGCTTCCAGGTCGCCTGACCCATGTCGAAATAGGCCGCGCAATGCTGGCTGATACGATCGACGACGAAGACCGACCATTGCTCGGTATCCATCGATTCGAGCACGGCCGTCAGCAGTGGCACGCCGGCGCTCACCGCTGGGTCTTCGTCTTCCAAAGATTCGTTCAGCAATGCGTCCACTGTCGACGGCTCCAGAGCCACGCCGTGACGCGCCGCGGCCTCGCGCAAATCCTCCTCGGAGATACGCCCGGCGGCGATCTGCTCCCGATAGTAGGCACGAGGCATATACATCCGCGCGCCGGCGATACGCCGCAGCCGCACGGAGGCCTGTTCGAAGGTCTCATGGCGCAAACCGTGGAAAGGATTTACGGCGACAAAGCGGTCGAGCGGCCAAACCGGCGCGATGCGCTCACAGGCCGCCCCGATTTGCCCGCCGAGCAGCACGGCGTAGGGGCTGGGTCCAGTCGTCGATCGCATTGAATTGGCATCGGCGTCCGTCGCCATGACCGGCTCTTCGTTGAGCGCCTCGGTTTTCAGGGTCTGCACTTTCAGCACCTCAGGTTCAGCACGGCGAAAATCGTTCAGGTTCATTATCATCTCCCCATTAGCCCGAGGCGGACGCTGGGCGCATTGGCCACAGGCGCAGGATTGGGCGCGTTACCAGTACGTCCACGTAAAGTCCGTTGTAGAGATGGATCTGGAGCGTTTGGCGCAGAGACTGTTCGAGGCGGCTGAACAGCTGTTGAAGCGTAATCAGACCAAGGAAGACGGTGATGATCGCAACGCTCAGCAGCAGGTCGAACGGACTGTCGACAGCTTCGACCGGCCGCACGCTGCCAGCGATGGCATGCTCGAACGCGGCGTGCAGACCGAAGTAGGCGAAACAGACAAAGGCGCCGATCGCCGTAGCGCGCATCAGCAGCGCCGCATTGTCCGCAAGCACGAGGGCTTGCAGCAGCAGCTGGGCAACGGCGATCGCGGCGGTCACGATCAGCGCCGGCTGCTCCCTGGGGTCGACGCCGAATGCGAGGCCGGCGACGATGGTCATCAGTAGCGCCCCCTGGAAGGCCGGCCACGAGCCACTGCCAGGGCTGCGGGGTGACGACGTCGAATCGCAGCGCCGGGGCGCGATAGTCGTCCACGCTGCTGCCCGACGCGAGGAAGGCATGTGCCTTGTAG
>JBATTL010000057.1:0-1778 GCA_049670525.1 Thiohalocapsa sp.
GAGTATCGGTCGGGATCGATCGGATCAGCTTCCGGGCCTCGGTCGGCGTCAGGATCGGCGTCTTGCCCTTGGTGTAGGAGAATCTTGGCCCCCGGACGAAGGATGCCGGGTTGGTGTGCAGGACATGTCCGGTGACTAGCCAGTCGAACAGATGGCGCAGCGCCGCGAGCTACTGCTTGACGCTCTGGGCCTCGTAGGTCTGCGTCTTGAGCTCGACCCAGGCCGCGACGTGCAGCGGCTCGATGTCGAGGAGGTTCTCGATCCCGGCCTCGGTCTCAACCCAGCCGAGGAAATCACGGACGGCGCGCAGATACGCCTCGCGTGTGTTGCGGTTGCGGATCCGCGCCGCGAACAACTCGAGGTACCGCCGCTCGGCATCGCCGCCGGGGCGCACGATCAGCGACGGCGATCTCAGCGCGCCGGCCGTCTTGCCCAGACCCCCTGGTTTCCTCGTGGCCAGCGCGTTTGTCATGCAAAGTCTCCACGTCGTAGAACGATGGCAGGGTTGCCGTGAACCGCAAGCACCTCGGAGGCATCTTTTTGCTCCATGGTGGGAATCTTTACTACTATGGAATTAGGAGGACTCTATTCATGGCAAAAGTCGAAAAGGTGAGTGTTGCGCTGACGCCGGAAATGTTGGCGGTCGTGCGCGAAGCCGTCGAGAGCGGTGAATATGCGTCCAGTAGCGAAGTCATGCGCGAAGCTCTGCGGGAGTGGAAGCGTCGCCGCGCCCTGGAGGGGAAAGACGTCCAGGAGCTGCGGCGTCTCTGGGAAGAGGGTCTGGTAAGTGGGCCGGCGCGTCATGTCGATATGGCGGCGATCAAGGCGGAGGCCCGGCGGCGTCTCATGGCGGCGCAAGATACCGAGACAACAGGCGCGTGAGGGATCATGCCGACGATCAAGCGCACGGCGCAGGCCGAGGAAGACCTGATCGACATCTGGCTTTACATCACCCATGACGATGTGTGCGCCGCCGACCGCGTGCTCGATCACATCGAGGAGAAGCTCCTGCTTCTCGCCGATCAGCCTGGCCTCGGCCCGGCACGTCCCGACATCGCACCGGACCTTCGCTATTTTCCGGTCCGGCGGTATCTCATCTTATACCGCCAGATCACCGACGGCATCGAGATCGTGCGCGTGGTGCACGGTGCCCGCGATGTCCCAACGCTGATGGCCGACACCTAAGCCACCAGCCGTTTCCCGTGCCGACACTGCCACCACGTCGTCGGCCGCTTCCTTGAGCCCGGATTCCTTTGTGACCAGCGCGCCCGTCATGCTGCGCCCTCCTCCCATCTATACTAGTACATAACCTTTATGTACCATACATAGCACAGGCGACGGGCGCCCTCAAGACGTCCTGGACTTTGCGTCCAACCGGCCAAAATCCCCTTTCTTGGGGTTTTTCGCCCAAACCGCCAAGAATCTGCAGTAGTGTCTGATCTCCTCATCCCTTCGTAGGACGCACGCCTAGCCAATTCTTTTTGTTTTTTGGATAGTTGGCCTACTCCACGGCGAGTATTCTAGCGTCAGTCGCCTCGCCGGACCGCAGTAGAGTACACCGCCGAAGTGGCACAAGTCGGCTCCCGAACGAGAACATCAAGCACTCATACCTCTCAGGTCAAGTTCATAAGTGACTGATTTGTTATGGTAGATGAACGGCGTGAAACAGGCGCCTTTCTTAGTGCAGAAAAACGGCGGTTCGGGCCAAAAACCCCATCCTGGCATGACGCCGCCGGCATCGGCCGCCAAGGAGGCCTGGGAAGAAGCCGGCATTAGCG
>JBATTL010000058.1:0-1579 GCA_049670525.1 Thiohalocapsa sp.
CCGGATTCCTGCGGGCCTGGACGTCGCGACGCCTCGCCTTTGATGCCGGCCGGGGTGTCGGCCGGCGGTTGATCGACCTCGGCCGATACGACCAGATTGATGCGTTGGCCGAGGCGGCGGGCAACGACATCTGGTTGCTGCTGGGCCTGGCCGCGAAGGCAAGGGACGGCGGTCACCTGCTGCCGACCGGACCCTTGGCGCGCTTATTGCGTCTCCTGGGGGATCGGCGTGTCAGGGTGCCGGAAGCCGGCGGCTGGAATGATGAGTGGTCCGTGCTCCATGCCGTTCGATCGGCCTTGGAGCTTGCACTGCGTCGGTTGCCTCACAAGCCGGAGGTATGGACGCAGATCCTGCAACGCTATCTCCCTGAAACCCCACCATCGCGCCTCGCGGATTCTTTTGGGTTCGATCGCGTGCCACTGCTCAGTGCCTATGCCCTTGAGGCATCGTTATGCGGAAAGAAGCTTGCACTCGCTGACGTCGCGCCGCCGGAAGTTCGTAAGCAACTGGAGGAGCAGAATCGGCACCAAAGTAGTCGTGAGACACAGACCTTTACGCGGGAGGTCGGGGGACTGCTTCCGTGGGTGACGCTCTCCGCGGAAATCGCCTGCGGTCGAAGGCCCGCAAACCTGGCTGTTGAGATCTCGGCTGCCGTCAAGGACACCGCTGCGGCTCAACAGACAAGCTATGGTACGGACAACAACTGCCTACCGAACGCGGTTGCACGCTTATGGCTTCGCATCTTGCGGGACACGGCTGCTGAGAAGGCGGAGTTGCATGCGTTTAGATCGTGGTTCGATCAGCGCAAGGACCCGCTCTGGGACAATACGTTGATCGCCCTATGCCGCATAGCGGCGCGCTGCGCAGCGTTGCAATCTCTGGCAATGGAAGTCGCCGTCAAGGCCTACGAATCGTTGGAGCAGTCCCGCGAAGATGCGGAATCACGTGCGGAGTCCTATCTGATGCTAGCACGGGCGATTCTCGTCGTCAGTCCGCCCGAGGCCAGTGTCTATTTCAATCGCGCCGTCGAGATCGCCAGCCGCGTGGGCGACGAGAACCTCGATCGCTGGGAAGCATTGCTCTGGCTCGCCGCCGCCGCGGCCGACCCCGACAAGCGCCGTCCGCGCACAGCGTATCGCCTATCACAGGCAGCCGAGCTGACGTATGAATACGTTGCGCGGGACAAGTATTTTGACTGGGACGGCACGGTCCAAGCGCTTGCCGGACTCTGCGCACCTTCCTCGCTGGCGATTCTGAGCCGCTGGCGCGACGGTCGATTCGGCTATCCGGGGCGCCTGTTGCCGGTCTTGGTCTATCGCCTCATGGATCAGGGCGGTCTTCCAGCAACGGCGCCCATCGTGCTGGGCGGCCTGGAAGCCTACTGGGAACGCCTCGCGGACCTGAAGCGCATCGTCGCCACGGAGACCGATGGCGGTCGCCGCGCGGTCGCCGCGCAGATCGCCTATCGCTATCTCCGCGTATTGCCGTTGGATGCCGAGACCTATTCTGCGCTCAACGAGTTGGGGGACGCCTACGGGTTCGACTTCCCCGATATTGAACGCCTGGTCGCGGTCAACGG
>JBATTL010000059.1:0-5336 GCA_049670525.1 Thiohalocapsa sp.
CTGCCGGTGCGACAATGAAGGCGGGCGTCAATATAAGTCAGCTGGTATGGGATTTAACAGAAATCGCCTAAACAGCTTTCCGCATCCTGGACGAGTCGGCGCCTCAGCGATTCGGCAGCGCTGATGCGGCGACTGCTCCGGTCCGACCTCGTTGGGGGCCAGTCCGCCCAGCATCGGGGCTTGTTAGTAGAGGCATCCGTTCATCGCCGGTCCAGATTCGGGACCTAATTGGTGCCTGGTCGGATCGTGAGCGCGCAGGGGTTTGGTCCTATCCATTCCGGTCCCATAGCCGATTCTTGAGTTGACGCCGGACGTTTTTGCGGACGCGTTTCTGCGCGAGCCAGATTTCCTTCCCGGATCGTCCGTTTCGTATCGCATCGCCGATTGGCGCGTATTGGTCGACGGCCGGGATTTCGCCGTCCGGTTGATCGAAGGCGCGCGCGCGTCTTGCTCGTCCAAGTCCGGGTTTGCGTCTGCTTTAAAGTTGGTCATCGGAACCGAAATTCGAGAAGGTCAAACAACTGGATACTGGCAATGACGCAAGACCCACAAACACAACCAATGGCAGGTATTCGCACCGAGATTGACAGCCTGCGTCAGGCGTTGGCGCGCAACAAGGGAAAGCGTGTGCGGCGCCTGTTAAAGGCGATGCACCCGGCCAAGGTCGCTAGTCTGCTGGAAACGTTGACGCCGGAGCAACGCGTGGCCGCGTGGCATCAGATCGATCAGGATGCAGAACCGAAGGTACTCGCGCACCTTCCGGCAAGGTTGCGGGCGCAGCTCATCCGAGACGTTGAGGCCGATGCCTCCGTCGAAGGCGAAACACCCGCGCAGACCGAATCCATCCAGAACCCAGGGCAGGACACGGAGCAGGACGAACCCGAGACGCAACTACGGTTGGTCTTGGACGCGCTGGAGAACGGCAAGCTCAAGCGCATCGCGCGGCTGTTCCGAAAGCTGCACCCGGCGCGTATCGCCGGACTGCTGGAGTCACTGCCCGCGGCCGAGCGGGGCACAGCCTGGGGCATGGTCGACAACGAACGCGCCAGTAAGGTGCTACGGCATCTGCACGAGGAAGTGCGTCGGCGCTTGGCCGCGGAGATGGATCTGGAGGACCTGGTCGACGCCGCGCGGCGCCTCGAACCCGATGACCTGGTCGACTTGATCCAGGACCTGCCCGCTGCCACCGGCCGGGAGATCCTCCGGGCCATGAATCAGCGCGAGCGGGAACGCCTGGAATCGATGCTCTCCTACCCGGAGGACAGCGCCGGTGGTCTGATGAACATGGACCATATCGCGGTGCGGGCGAACATCAAGGTCGGTGCCTTGCTGCGCTATCTGCGTCTGCTCGAAGACCTGCCGCCGAATACCGACAAGTTCTTCGTCGTCGACCGCAAGAACCACTACCAGGGCATCATTCGGGCACGCCGCGTCCTCACCGCTCGCCCGGAGACGGCGGTTGCCGACCTGCTCGAGACCGATTTCGAACCGGTTCCCGCGGCACAGCCGAGCGAAGAGGTGGCGCGGCGTTTCGAGGAACAGGACCTGATCTCATTGCCGGTGGTGGACGCTGACGGGCGGTTGCTCGGCCGTATCACCATCGACGATGTGGTAGACGTCATCCGCGAGCAAGCCGAGCACTCGATGATGAGCATGGCCGGTCTGAACGAGGAAACGGACATGTTCGCCCCGGTGCTCGCCAGCAGCCGCCGGCGTGCAGTTTGGCTCGGTATCAACCTGCTCACGGCCTTTCTCGCCGCCTGGGTCATCGGTCTGTTCGAAGGAACCCTGCAGGAGGTGGTGGCGCTCGCCGTCCTCATGCCTATCGTCGCCAGCATGGGCGGCATCGCCGGCAGTCAGACACTCACCCTGGTCATCCGCGGTCTAGCGACCGGCCAGCTCGAGCGCGGCAACACCCGGATCTTGCTGCTGAAAGAGGCGGGTATCGGCCTCCTGAATGGACTGCTCTGGGCGTTGGTGGTTGCCGCGCTGGCCATCGTCTGGTTCGGCAACTGGGCCATAGGCGGCATTATCGCGGTGGCGATCCTGCTCAACCTGCTGTGCGCGGCGGTCTCCGGCGTCGCCATTCCGCTCATCATGCGCCGCTTGGCAATCGACCCAGCCCTGGCTGGCAGCGTCGTGTTGACCACGGTCACCGATGTGGTGGGCTTTTTCGCATTCCTTGGATTGGCGACGGTGATTCTGCTTTAGACCCCGCAATCAGACCTGGGAATCAGACCTGGGAATACCACCCAAGGAATCAACGCTTACGAGAAGTTGGAGACGGCGCGATGGCGCATTCGAATTGGGCCGCAAGACTGCTGGCCCTCGGAATGCTACTCGGTCTCGGCAACGGATCGGTAGTGGCCGACCATCCAGCCGGGACGTCGCCGTCGGTGAAGCTCGCGGGTCACGAACAGCAGCGGGTGCCGGGCATAGGCGCGTCGGTGCAGGATTCTGCTCCCGTCGATCGCGACGGCAACGGTCGCTGTGATTCCGAGCATCCCTGTGGTGACCGGGTGCTCCGGGGCGAGGTGGCCCTGACTGACGGTCCGGATCTCCCGCCAGGGGCGGTGCTGGATATCGCTATCGAGGTGCTGAACGTCCATGAGGGTCGGCTGGTGATGGACCCGTTCACGGTCTCAGATTGATCAATCGCCGAGGCGCACCAACGCGGCGGCGCATCAGCGGGCTGTGAGAAACGCCCGACGCCTTGGCATTGACTTAGGCGATTTCTGTCGAATCACATACCCGCTGGCTTGGCGTTGCCCCCGCCTTCTGCGTCGCGCCGGCAGTCATTAAGCGCCGCTATGCTGCTGCCGTCAATCCGTGCAGGCGAGCACCAATCCGGCGCCGTCTGGTACACGATTGTCCGGCAATCGCCTTAGCCTCGCTGGTCCGCGGTCACATAGTCCGTGAGCGTGTTGCCCGTGTATATCTGGCGCGGTCTTGCGATGCGGGTGCCGTCGGTCTGGTTCTGCTCCCACCAATGAGCGATCCAGCCGGGCAGCCGCCCGATGGCGAAAATGACTGTGAACATATCGGTCGGGATACCGATGGCACGCAGGATGATTCCGCTGTAGAAATCGACATTCGGGTATAGCCGTCGCTCGATGAAGTAGGGGTCGGAGAGCGCGATCTCCTCCAACCGACGGGCAATGTCCAGCAGCGGATCATTGCGGCTGAGCTGAGGAACCAGCTGTTCGGCAACCTTGCCCAGCATTTGGGCGCGCGGATCGAAGTTCTTGTAGACCCGGTGACCGAAGCCCATGAGCCGCACCTTGCTGTCCTTGTCCTTCGCAAGTTTCACGTACTCCTCTGGGGTCATGTTGCCTTCGTGGATCTGATGGAGCATTTTCAGCACTTCCACATTGGCACCGCCATGCAACGGTCCCCACAGCGCACAGACGCCGGCGGCCACGGATGCGAACAGGTTGGCGCCGCTGGAGCCGACCATGCGCACCGTCGAGGTCGAGCAATTCTGCTCGTGATCCGCGTGGAGGATCAGAATCAGATTCATCGCCTTGCGCACGATGTCGGGACAGACATATTGGTGGTAAGGCTGCGAGAACATCATGTGCAGCAGGTTGGGCACGTAGCGCAGGGCCGGGTCCGGGTAGATGTAGGGCAGGCCCTTGGAGTGCCGGAAGGCGTAAGCGGCGATGGTTCTGATCTTGCTGATCAGACGCGCGGCGGCGTGCAGGAATTGGTGCTCGTCATCGAGTTCGTGCAATTCCGGGTGGAAACAGGACAGCGAGTTGATCATGGCGGACAGGATCGCCATCGGCGGCGCATTGTGCGGAAAGCCCTCGAACTGGTGTTTCATGCCCTCGTCGAGGAAGGCGTAACGGGTCAGATCCGCCGAGAATTCATCGAACACGCGCTCGGTAGGCAGCTCGCCGAAAATCAATAACATCGCCGCCTCGGTGAAGCTGGGGTTATCGGCGAACTGCTCAATGGGGATGCCGCGGTAGCGCAGGATCCCTTCATCTCCGTCGATATAGGTGATCGCGCTCCGGCAACTCCCGGTATTGCCATATCCCTGATCCAGGGTGATGTAGCCGGTCTTTGCCCGGAGGTTTGTGATGTCGACAGCTTGCTCTTGCTCGGTGCCCTCGATCACTGGCAGCTGGAACTGACGCTCTCCAAGGACAAGTGTGGCCTCTTCCGGTGTCTGCTGGCTGTTGCGGTCGGTGTTGGCGTCAGACATGGCGTTGGGCTCCAGATAAGGCTCGTGATGGACTTGGTCGGCACCAGGTGGACCAAAGCGGCTCAGTCAGCGCGGCTCGACCAGACCCGGAGCTGATCTGCCGACCGCGGTATTTTAGCAGATGCTAACGATGTCGCCCCGCTCCCGCAAAGCGGCTGTCCATCCCCCACACTGAACGAAGGTTTCAGGGTCCAGGCGGGTGTTGGGGCATACCGCCGCCACCTCGGCCGTGCGCTGGAAGCGCTTCAGCCAGCGGTGGCTTTGCTTCGCCTCGATGGGTCGCTGTTTGCGCTGTTGGGCTTGTCCGCTCTGCTGGGGATCGCGTGCCCAGACCTGAATGTCGACCAATCCCAGTGCCACCCCCTGCGGCGTGAGCGCCAGACTGTCGTGCAGCTTCAGCCCTTGGGCGCCATCGACGCGGGTGTTGATCGGCCCCAGGCAGGCCAGTGGTGGCGTTGTGGGCGGCGTCATTATTGAGACTGGTCGTGTCCTGCGGGGTCACGTGGCACACGGGGTCTACCATCGAATTTGCCTTTTCTCGGCTAGACTTGACGGCATGGCCAGACCCCTTCGCCTCGAATTTGCCGGTGCGCTGTACCATGTGACCAGTCGCGGAGACGGACGCGAGGCGATTTTCTTCGCTGATGTTGACCGGCGGATGTTCATGGATGTCTTGGCTGGCGTCTGGGGGCGATTCAATCGGACCCATAACTGCTCGGGCCATGTGTTCCAAGGACGCTACAAGGCGATCCTGGGGCAAAAGGAGACGTATTTACTACAGCTGGCGCGCTACCTGTTGCTGAACCCGGTGCGGGCCCGGATGGTCCGCTCGGCAAGCAGCAGATACCGCATGGCGCGGGGCAATGGGGAAGACCCCGTTACCTGACCTCGCGTCTCTGCGATAGTGTTTCAGACCGATCGCGATTTCAGCCGTGGGCCGATCGCGGTCGTCCTTAGTCAGTTATAACCAAGTAACCGGAGCCCCAAAAAGTGGGGGACCCTCATGTCGCGGCCGGCAAGGACGATACTTGTCGGTGTACCCCGTGAAATCGGAGGTGTCCCCCATGAGTAAAGGTAGATATCGGGTGCAAGATTGCCAAACCGTTGACTGGTCGCAGTTGTGCGA
>JBATTL010000060.1:0-2496 GCA_049670525.1 Thiohalocapsa sp.
GGTGAGGGCAGGGGCAAGGTAGCCACGGATGCGGTCGCCGGTGGCGTTCTGAACGGATTTGATCTAGTCCTCAATGACGGCCCGTTCCTGAGCCTCGTCCATGCCGTAGGAATAGCGGGTGTTGTAAATGCCGTGGGAGAAGAACTCCCAGTCGCGCGCCTTGCAGGCCTCAAAGATTTCCGGGTGATGGTCGATCAACCCAATGGACAGCGAGATCGAGCCTCGCATGTCATACTTGTCGAGCAGGTCCATCAGCCGCCAGTGGCCGATCCGGTTCCCCCAGTCGCGCTGGGAGTAGCCGACAATGTCCGGGTTCGGGCGCGGCCATGGCTGGCGCTGCGGATTCGGAGGCGGGTCGAATTCGTAATACTCGATGTTCGGCGCGATCCAGAAAGCGAGCTTCTTGCCGCCCGGCCATTCGATCTTCGGTCGGCCCTGATAGGGCCAGTAATCATAGAGGTTGGGATCTGCGTGGGTCATCCGCGATAAGCCTCAATCCAGTCATAGACTTCCTGAACTTCGACGACGTCGGCATATTTCAACTGAAGGTCGGTGAGGTTCGCGAAGTGATAACTCTCATGCTTATCGGCGACGCACTCCATCGGAACGATGGTGCGGTAGCCATATGAAAGGCTATCCACGGCGGTGGCGCGCACGCAGCCTGATGTCGAGCCACCGGTTACGATGACCGTGTCGACCTTGTGCCAAGTCAGGAAGGAGGCGAGCCGGGTTTCGAAGAAGGCGCTTGGCATCCGCTTTTCGTAGATCGCATCCACGCTCGGATCGATTTCGAGCCGGTCATCGAAGGCATTTCGGTCCGATCCTGACTTGATATTCTGCAGGCTGTCGGGCGTATCGGTTCGCGTCCCCCAGACGCCGGCATCTGCGGCATTCTACATATAGGCGACATGTGTCCAGACAACTGGAAGGACTTTTGCCCGGGCGCGTTTGGAGATTTCGTTGATGTGCTCGATCTGACGGGGGTCCGTAATGTAGGCCGTCTTGAAGAGATCCGGCCGCGTGTAGGATTTCTGCGGGTCGACATTCACCACGGCGATCTTTGAGCCAAATCCGAATCGGGCCCGGGCCGGATTGGCGCGAACGTCCTCGAAGATTTCGCGCGCGGTTTTGTCGGAGACGGCCATGGTCGGCTCGGTTGGATAGTCGGTCATGTCCTCATCCCGCTTGCAATGCCACTCGTCTTCAAATGATATATCTTTTTGGTCAAGTCTAGCCGACCCTTGTCGAAGATGGAGCATACCCGATGAAACTCTCTCACCTAATCTGTGCCGGGGGCGCGATCGCTTTGGCGGGCTGTGCAACGCCGCCCGAAGCGGTACCCGCACCTCCGGAGACCGGGGCCTACATGGTTGTGCTCGGCACCGTGCATGACCGAGAGGCCTTCATGGCCGGATACGCGGCAAAGCTCGGCCCGCTCTATGAGAAGTATGGCGGATCTTACGTGGCCATCGGGCGCGGCGCAGAGGTGCTGGAGGGGGAGCCCGGTTTTGAGAGTCATGTCATCTCCCGCTGGCCTGACATGGAGTCGGCGCGCGCCTTCTGGGCGAGCCCTGAATACGAGGCGCTCAAAGATGCGCGCATCGAAGGGGAGTGGGGCACGTTCGAGGTCTTCCTCGTGGAAGCGCTTCCGGTGCCTGCAAACTAGGCAAACCTTGCCCGCCTGCGCATCATCTGTAGCGCCAATGCCACAGGCTTAGATTCATTGTCCGGACATATTGCCGCCTCCGGCAAAAGGTATATCATTTGTAACTATGCGGCGACCGGCGTCGTTCTTTGGGAGAGAAAGCATGGCTTTCAGAACGTTTCTTGCGGCGACCGTCGCGACTTCAACTCTGGCAACTGTCCTGGCGGCCCCTGCTATCGCTCAGGACGACGATGCAGCGGACTCGCGCCGGCTCGGCACGGTTCTCGTCACCGCTCAGCGGACGGAGGAAAACCTTCAGGATGTGCCAGTGGCCGTAACGGCGCTGAGCAGCGAAGACATTGAAGACAAGCAGGTGCAGAACATTCGCGACCTGCAATTCCTCGCCCCGAACATCAACATCGCGACCAATACAGGTACAGCGAGTGCAGCGCGTATCTTCCTGCGCGGTGTCGGCGAGGATGAGAGCCGCGGCGCGGTCGATCAGGCGGTCGGCATCTATGTTGACGGTATTTATATTGGCCGGTCGGTTGGTTCGCTGATGGACGTTGTCGATCTTGAGCAGATTGAAGTCCTGCGCGGCCCGCAGGGAACGCTCTATGGTCGGAACACCATCGGCGGTGCCATCAAGCTGACATCGGTGAAGCCGCAGTTCGAGAACAGCGCCAATGTGCTGACCACGATCGGCAATGAAGGCCGGCTCGATCTTCGCGGAACGGCGAACTACCAGATTGACGACCGCACCGCATTTCGCCTGACAGCGCTTCATCGCGAACGTGACGGCTTCCACACGCTTCGCCCGAATGGCGATTTCGAGGGTCAGGATCGGGATG
>JBATTL010000061.1:0-19729 GCA_049670525.1 Thiohalocapsa sp.
GACCAGCACCTTGCCGCTGTCGCCGTCGGCGGCAAAATGCGCCTCGCCGTTGCGGTCGGTCGCGACCTCCGGCGTGCGTCGCACGTCCGGCTCCAGTTCCAGCACCACCGGCGTGCGCTTCAGCGGATCGCCGGTCGCGCGCATGAAGATTCTGACGCTGGCCATGAATCGGCCCTCCTGTGGCGGTGACACGCCGAACCCGAGCGCTCCGCCTAGTGTCGCTTAGGAATGCCAATGATCGCAGTCTGACTAATTGATATGCATCAAGTTTCGGCCCTGCTTCTGCGCGGCCTCCCGTGAACCGCTGTGGCGTCTATGGTTGCCGATAGTTTCTCTGTCCGCCGTGCGGCTGCGGTTTCTCGGGCGACCTCGACATTTTGGATGCGGCTCCGTTCAAAGGCGGGGTTGTGGTGCCACGGGTCATAAGTCCTTGTTCCCCAAGTGCGAGGACGCTATGCTTCCGACCGTGTTTCAACTGGTTGTGTACTGCCATTGCTTCGTTCCCCAACCGGGCGAGGTCGCGCCGGGCATCACGCAGCTGTTCGCCGCCATCCTCGCAGAAAAGGTAATTCATTCATGAATCTAAGATTCAAGGTATGGTCAGGCGTCTTCCTGATGGCAGTGGTTAGCGGCGGGGCCATGGGGGCCTGTCCTGGAAACGTCCAGATCACTGATGCCGGTGGCAATAGCGTAGTCGTCACGTTCTCCGAGATATCAGCAAATGGTA
Source organism: Thiohalocapsa sp. (assembly GCA_049670525.1). Lineage (GTDB taxonomy): Bacteria > Pseudomonadota > Gammaproteobacteria > Chromatiales > Chromatiaceae > Thiohalocapsa. Next base: position 728 of record JBATTL010000061.1, read on the forward strand.
ATAATAAAGGCGTCACGGTAGATGGCTTGAGCTTAACGAGAAGCGGCAACGCCGGAACATTTACAGCAACAGACGTTGCAGCCGCTTACGCTAACAGGACCGCAGGAACTACGTATGACGTGACAGTAACCTCGGGATCAATATCGGGCACTTTGTCTGGGACTTTGGGTAATTGGAGCTCTGGGCCGGCTTCAGGCACCACAGTCACCTTTAGCAGCTCGACTGCTGCTTCCATCACGACCTCCGGAACGGCAAACGTCCCAGCGCCTGCTGCCGGCCCGGTGACTGCAATTCCGACGCTCGCCACATTGTTAACCGGCAATACAGTCTGCGTCGGCGATGGCAGTCCTTGGGAGGCTCAGGAGTACCACCAAAGCGGTGGCACTTTGATCGATTGGAAACAGGGTGCTACAGATCCTATCGATCCCACCGAACAAGTCGGCAGCTGGGCGATTTCTGGTACTGGCACTGACAGAACAGTCGACTATACCTACGGCTCAACCACCTATATCAACAAGGTCTACGACAACGGCAACGACGCGTACTCGTTCTGCAATAACCTTGGCAACGAGACTGTTGGTACGATCGAAACCGGGCAGGTCGATTGTAGTAATCCGTAGCGTTTGTTGCAGGATGGGCGCTCGTGCGATTGCAAGCAGCGGCAGCGTCAGTGATGGAAATGACGATTCTCGCAATGTCCGTTCTGGATTTCATTGCCGCCGTCGTTGGTCGCGCAGCCGATGTCTGTTGTGGGTCGAGACCTGCAAGCGAGGTCGTAGACCCTGAGCGTACGCAGCGTGAGGGTTAGCTGACCTCCGCCAGCAGGAAGCCGACCGGCAGAAGTCGGACGAAAGCGGGCCATGACATCTCTATACGTCTGCCATCGATCACGGGGCTGCGCGACCGTCGTCGAACTGCCGAAAATTGTGCGGCATGCGGCAATAATCGCACGCGGGCGGCGAATCCCCCGGGACGCTCGGCACATTGGCAGCCCAGTTGGTTGTTTGCGCACCGCGAGAGGCACACCGCTAACCCATCCTGCGTGCAGATCTGCGTACACATCCGCGAAATTCACGTCAACCAACGAACGCGGACAGATGCCCCGCGGCATTTGATTGAGATCAAAAAAAACACGCAATCTGGGCGTTTGCGAGGGATTGTTCGAGGATACTTCCCCCGGAATCCTGGGCCGAGTCCGCAAGAACGGGCTCGCCTACAGAGGAGCCCAGATCATTATGGTGACCTATCCGCCCGAATACGCGCGCGACCTTCGCGGCTACGGCGCCGAACCGCCTGATCCGATGTGGCCGGAGAACGCGCGGGTTGCCGTTTCGATCGTCCTTGACGTCGAGTGCGGTGCTGAACTGAACCTAGGCGATGAGGATGAGCGCAACAACAGCGTCTACGAAATCAACGAGCTCGTCGAGGCGGTTCCGGATGTCTGCATGCGCTCACATTTCGACTACGAGCCGCGAGCAGGGTACTGGCGGATCATCCGCGTCCTGGACCGCTGCCGGGCGCCGATCACCGCCGCGAGATCGGCGTTCGCCCGTACGTCGTCATGCCCTATGCCTTCGATACCAATGACATGGCGTTCATGCCTGGCGGGAAATTTTCCCTTGCGGACGATTTTGCCCGCCGCTGCATCGATGCGATCGACGCGCTTTATGCCGAGGGCGAGAGCCAACCGAAGATGCTGTCGATCGGCCTCCACCTGCGCCTGACCGGACGGCCGAGCCGAATCGCCGGGCTGGAACGGTTCATGGATCATGTCCAGGCCCGCGGCGGCGCCTGGATCGCTCACCGAAAGGATATCGCGCTGCATTGGAAGAACCGGTTCGCTGGCGGGGAGGTAACGTAACGGCCTATCGATCTCGGCGATTCGAGGCCTGTCTATTGTCGCCGTTCATAACGCAGTGGCAATAATCCATCGAGATTGACACGAAACGAGGAGCAAATCATGGGGCAAGTCTTGCTGACCGGGTTCGGCAGTTGGGCCGGCAGTAGTGCCAACCCGGCTAAGGCCGTTGCTGAAGCCTTGCATGGGGAGATGATCGCTGGAAATCAGGTGGCGGGCTTTGTCGCCCCCTCTGTTTTCGACGACATGATCCCATCGGTCACTGCCGAGATAGACCGTCTGCAGCCGGACGTGATCATCTCCATGGGCGAGTTCAATGGGCGCGCGCTGCTAACGGTCGAACGCTTGGCGCAGAACGTTATCGATGCGACCCGTTATGGCATTGCCGACGAGACCGGCGCACAACCTCAGCGACTGATCGACTCGAATGGTCCAGCGGCCTACTTCGCCACCCTGCCGATCCGCGCAATGGTCAAGGCCATGCGTGCTGCCGGCGTTCCGGCGGACATCTCCGACACCGCCGGCACCTTCGGGTGCAACCTTCTGATGTATGGCGTACTGCACCACATCGCCGTCAACAACTTGCCGATCCGCGCGGGCTGGGTGCACCTGCCGTCGATCCCGGCCACCGCCGCCTTGGAGGAGAATCTAGGCATGCCCAGCATGTCGATCGAGACACAGCTTGAGGGCCTTCGGTCGGGCATCGCAGCAGCCGTAACGCATATAGGTGACATCGACGACCCCGTCAGGTCAAAGTGGCAATTCTAGGGTAGCCTGGTTTCCTCGGTAATTGCCCCATCGCTTCGCGCTATGCGTGATTTCCACGGTCGCCGCAGACAATGGACACTGGTTGACACTGTCCAGACGAGCATTCCCGGCCAAGTCGGATATGGCGCCGTTGCCGAACGGTGCCAGTTCAACGCAAACCGAAACCGCAATGTCCGCGCTGGGTTGCATTGCCGCCGTCGTTGCTCGGAGAGCCGATGTCTCCTTCGGGTCCAGGCTGTGTGAAAACGCAAGAATTTCTGCGTCGTTAGGGACAGCGCTCCACTAATGACTCTATGCGGATCCCCAAGACGACACCACTCTCCACTGGCGGCCGGCAATCGGGGGCGAATAGGGTACTTGATCCACCGACCCCCTTCGAACGCTGCCGGCCATGGAGAGCGAACGCGAGGGCCGGTAGTCCCCGGTAGGCGTCGGCGCGAGCGTATCGCCGCAGTGGCGAAGGGGCGTGAGTCCCGAAGCTGCGGAGGCGATATGCAGAGCGCATCCGACACGCCGTCAAGCCATTCGCGTAGGGTTGGTGCGCAGCCCAAGCGCGGCCAGTGGCCGCAGCTTGTGGCGGAGCGCCGGCGCGGAGCGGGGCGAACCGGGGCACAATAGGTTGTCGCCCTGCGCGAGTCCCGGCGGCGAGGGATTGACCCGCCGGGTATCACGAGCGCAGACGCGACACTCCGGCGCCGTTTTTACACAGCCTGGGTCGGGACCTGCCGCTAGACGTCCGCCTGGGAATGTCAGCCAAGGATCAGGAAGCGCACTTCCGCCGATAGGGAGCCGACCGGCAGGTGTCGACCATTAAGGGAGACTGCTGTCTGGGCTACGACCGGCAGCAGTATTCAAAAAACCGGACATCGCCTCGTCGAGCACAGGCGCGCAGCAACCGCTCCAGGCCGGCGCCATCATGCACGACCATGCGCACCTCTGCGTCGAGGGAGAAACCGCTGTTCTCCCAGGCCAGCATCTCGCGGACATCATCCGCACGGGCGAGTCCTGGACAGTGTTGGTTCGCGAGTGGAGGGCTCAGGCCGAGTGCGTCCTGAGCCCCGACGTAACCGAGAACCTCGAATCGTCGGCTCGATTACGGGGTCGGCGGACCCGGCTTGCGGGTGTAGCCCGACTTGACCTCGCCGACGATGACGTTGCGGAACTTCGCGATCACGCCGTCGCCGACCTTGACGCCCTCAAGCAGTGCCGGATCGTCGACGTCGAAGGTGCGCGTCGCATTCGGCCCTTTGACCGTGACCGTACCTGCGGCCTTGTTGACGCCGATGATCTCGCCCGTGACCGTCAGCGTCTCGGTCATCGTGCCGCTGGGCTTGCTGCCCGCATCCCGGTCTACTTCAATGGAGGTGTCCATCGCGATCGGCGTTCCCGCGTCGGTTGGCGTCAGCCCGATCAATGCGCTGCTGACCTCGGTGATCGTTACCTTGTCACCGATCTTGATCTGATCGATTCGGCTCACCTGCGGCGGCACGTGCAGGACGTGGTAGACGCCGTCGGCGTCCTTTAGCGTCATCAAGCGGGTCTCGGTATTCACCACCATGACCTCTCCTTGGAGGTAGTTGCCGCTCATCTCGGCGACGACTGGCTCGACCTCCTGCGAGAACACGCTAACAGGTAGGGCGGCGCCGGTGAATAGCGCGGCGCTGAGGGCGAGACTGAGTGCGCTCTTCGGCATAAAACATCCTCATCTTAGTGTGGTAGGAGAAACGGCACGAGCATCCGGTTATCAGGATGCCGGACCCAGCTAAGCGAACGCGCAAGGTAGACCGCCCGCGCTTGGGGCGCAAGCCTTTGCACCCCGCCAGGATCGGGGTACACCCAAACAGCGCTGCAGGACGGCTGATAGAGAACCCCGAATCCGGCTGCATCGAAGCCTTGGCACCAGCGGCGACGGTTCAATCGGCATCGGCATCGATCGCGATCGTCCACTCCGTCGTCCCGTGCGCCGTCCCACGTCTTTGATTCAGCCGCACAACAACCGATCCAGACTCCCCCAAACCTGACCCGAACCGCTGGAAACGAACGGGGTCGAAACGAACGGGGTAGATCGGGCGCTCCCCAAGCTGTAGGGTGAGGTTTGTTTTCTCTGTTTGCCGCCTGGTTTCCCGGCGGTGCCACACGATTTCACCCATGGCGCGGGTTGTCGCCCAACCCCTCTCAGAACCGGACAAGCGGCTTTCCCGTACAGTATGTGGCGCGCCACATAATGTACGTAATGTGGCGTTTCCCGTTATGTGGCGTCTCGTCGAGCAGAGACCGTAGATGCTGGTCTGCGGCCAGCCTGGACGCCACATAAACTGAAGCCTACAGCGATTGCAGAAATGCCATCAAGGAGGCGTCGAGAGGCCAGTTTTTTACGGGTATCGTGCCTCCTGTGACATCGCATTTTGCCAGAGCCTTGGCCTTCATCTCCAGGTCGAACTCGGCATAGACGTGGGTGGTGTTGATCGAGGCATGTCCCAGCCACGCTCTGATCGTGTTGATATCCACGCCGGCACGCAGGAGAAAGACTGCGGTGGTATGGCGAAGCGAGTGCGGGCTCACGCGTTTGCTCGCCAGGGAAGGGAGCTCGGTAGCTGCTTTTTGGGCGCAACGTTCCACCAGCGTGTGGATGCCAAAGCGCGTGATCGGTCGGCCGCATCGGTTGATGAACACCGCCTCGGTCGGTGCGCGTTGCGCCACCAACGGTGCGAGCGTCTGCACGGTCGTCGACCAGAGCGGACAAAATCGGATCTTGTTGCCTTTGCCCAGCAACCGGGCCGATGGTTGAGCCAAGTCGAGGTCGGCGATCATCAGACCGGCCGCCTCACTCGCCCTTGCCCCTGAGTTGAACAGGAAGAGCAACAGCGCATAGTCGCGCCGCCCTTGGTTGGTCGTGCGATCCGGCGCCCGGAGCAGGGCGTCCATTTCCGGTTTTTCCAGATAAGGCATGGCCGGTTGAACGGTTTTCTTGAAAGGAATACGGCGAATTTCTCCGCACCAGGCAATATGCTCCGGACTGTACTCGGCCACGAAGCCGGCAAAAGCGCGAATGGCGGCTAGGCGCTGATTGCGTGTGGCACTCGTGCAATGACGTGCTTCCTCGACAGCGTGCAGGAAGACGCGCACAGACTCCGCGCTGACCTCCTCCACGCTCAGACGATCAAGGGATTGATGACGGCGTGCGGCGACGAAAGGCAGCAGGAGGCGCAGTGCATCACGGTAGCTCAGCTGCGTCTGACGTGAAAGATTGCGTTCGACGACAAGATGCTCAAGCAGGAAGCGGCGGGGACCCAAGGACCCAGCAGAGCGGTGTCATTCATGACTGATCTCCGGTTGGGTGTAGCGCTCAAAGCGACGACTCGCTTCCTGCAGCAATTCCGGCGTCATCGTCAGATAACGCTGGGTGGCCGCGACATCGACATGCCCCAGATAGGTCGCCAGTTGCGGCAACAGCCGTTGCACGTCGGCGCCCTCGCGGTACCAGGCGACGAGGCGGTGGACGGCCATGGTGTGCCTCAGGTCATGGAGGCGGGGTTGATAGCGGGCGCCATCCTCACGCGCGATGTCAGTGATGTTGCGCAGACGGACAAAGGCCGATTCGGCCATGCCTCGCGTCACCGCGGTGTCGGTGCGGGTCACAAAGAAGGGATCGGCGGGATCGTTGGCATGGACTTCCCGGCGCCGATCATCGGCGTAGATCATGAGTGCAGTCGTTAACCGCGGGCCAATCGGGACCAGGCGTGTCTTGTAGAATTTGCTCTCCCGGATGGTCAGCACATTCGCACTCAGATCGACATCGGCGAGGGTCAATGCGAGGGCCTCGCTGATCCGCAGTCCGGCCCCATAGAGCAACAGCAAGAGCGGGCGCAGGGTCGCTCCTTGGAGCGCCATGCGCGGTGCCTCAAGTTCGCCAGCGGCCTTGAATAGGCGGCGCAATTCCAGCTCGGGGAAAATGTAAGGCCGAAACGGTTCGGGCCGCTGAGGTACCGTCTTGGGCAGTGGCGACAGCGCCACATAGCCCCGGCCCAGCGCGAAGCGATAGAAGCCCTTCAACGCCTCATACTTACGGTGCCAATACCGGGTCACGGGCCCGGAACCGGCGAGGTAGCTTGTCACCTGCCGCGGCTCGACGTCGGTGATGGCAATATCACCCACCGCCTTGCAGAAGGCCTTGAAGATGGTGGCTTCCGTGCGAAAACGCGACCCCATCGATTGCTTGAGTGAGACGTAGTCATGAACGACTTGGGCGAGATTCATTGCAGTCCTCCCAAGTCGAACCGTGCCACCTCACGCAGACCCGCCAGATCGACTTTGGCATAGTGACGGGTGCTGCTGAGGCTACGATGACCAAGATGATCGCCAATGGCATCCAGAGACAGGCCTTCGGCCAAGAGATGACAGGCACAGGCGTGGCGCAGGGCATGGGGACCCCAGTGGGGAGTCTGGACACCCAGGTGGTGCAAACGACTGGATGTCACGTGATAGAGCCGCCGGCCGAGAGCGGGCGAATGGGTGCCCTGAGGGTGAGGAAGACCTCGCGGTGCCTACAACGGGGACGCCCCGCTTGAAGGTAGTGCACGATGGCGCTGCCCACTTCATCGGTCAGGGGGTAGAGCTGGGAGCAGTGCTGCTTGGCGCGGGCTACCGTGATGCACGCGTTGGTCCAATCGAGGTCTTCGAGCCGAAGCCTAGCCACTTCGCCGCTGCGCAGCCCGTAGACGGCGAAGAGCAGCAGGATGGCTCGATCGCGGAGGTGACGCGGCTGCTGACTGTCGGCCGGCGGAATCAGCTGCCGAATGTCTTCCCAGGCAGGACCGCCCGGTAAGGTTTCGTCGCGGAACAGGCGGGGACTTTCGATCGCGGATGCGATGGCGGGCCGGCACCAGCCTTGGCCCTCGGCATACCGAAAGAATGCGCGCAGTGCCTTGGCGCTGCTGGCGATCGATACGCGGCACCAATGCACCCCTTGGCGGGCAAGGAAGGCATCCGCATCCTCGACGCGCACCTCTGCGAAGGGGCACTGTCGCGCGCTGAAGTCAGCGAAAAAGCGCTGAACATGCCATTGGTAATTCGCCACCGTTGCTGCCGACAGCCCGCGCTCGTGCTGCAAATAGTCGACGAAGGCATTGATGAGAAAGGCAAACGGCTGTGCTGTCGGTTCCGGGAGGCACAGACGGCCCAAGTCGCTGAGCCACGCGGTTGCGGTCTGGCGGAACAACATCCGCGACCATCGAAGCGTCTGCGCTCGATGTCGGCGTCTTTGTTGTTTGGCCCAGTGTTCGGCGGCCGCATCGACCGCTGCGGGCGTCACCAAGTGCCCGGAGGTCAGGTCCAGTTCCCGAACGACGACAACAAGCTCCCGCGCGATGCGCACCAAGGTATCCGGCGCCGCCCCGTCCTCTGCGCATTGACTCAGGAACGACGCTCGCTCCGATGCCAGAGGCGCCTTGAGATGACGGGCGATTGTGCTAGGTCGTTTGAAAAGCTTGTCGAACATGGTCAGATCTCCTGTGCAAAAGAGATTTGACCGACGGTATGGTTATGTGGCGCCCAGCCTCGTCAAGGTCTAACCTGGTCAGCCGGTTAGGGTCTCACCGCCACATAACGGGAAACGCCACATTACACATCCGGCTCCTCGATCGATCATTCAGCAAACCTCCGCTCTTCGAAAGGGGTTCAGGTCTGTGCGGATACGCACGCGCGGCCAACCCACCTGGTTCAACGCCTGGTTGAGTTCGGCCCAGTTGTATGCCTTGCGCTGGCTCTTGCGGTTGAGCCATTGGTGCAGAATGCGTGTTGCGCGGTAGACATAGTCCCCACATGCCTGTGCGTTATCCGTGATGGCGTAATAGTTCAAATGTCCCTGCACACGCGCCTTAGCGCGTGTGAGCATCTCCCCCTTACGTAATCGGTGTCGTGCCTTGCACGCCCAATCCGAGAACGCGCTGAGGCTGGCCCCGAGCTTCTTGCGGCTGGTGCGCCGCTTGACCTTGAAGTAACCCGTCTTGGTTTTTCCGCAGTAATGGGTGAAACCGAGAAAGGTGAACTCCGCCGGCTTCTCGGCGCGGCGGCGCGCATCGGCTCGGGCAAAGCGCCCGAACGCGATGCAACGGGTCTTCTCCATGGCCAAGGTCAGGCTGAACTTCTCCAAGCGCACCGACAGGGCCTCCATGAAGTGCGTCGCTTCCCCTTGATACTGAAAGCAGGCGACGAGTCGAGTCGCCCCGGGGAACCGCCCCCCGAGGCGCTCACAGAACCGGACGTGAACGTCTCCGCTCATCCGGCTCCTCCTATCCAGCCGCCCGATGAATCAAGCGCCAATGGGCAAAGAGCCCAGGCTGGCGACGCGCGATGCGCCGCAGCCATTGCTCGGCCCGTCGCCGGTGACGGCGCAGACGCTTGAACTTGCGTGTGGCCCAGCGGGCCAATTTGCGGTCGAGGTGCTGCAGGGTCGGGTACAGGGCCGACTTGTAGAAGGCGCCGTAGTAATTGATCCAACCCCGTATGACCGCATTGAACATCCGTGCCAGGTCCTCAAGGTCCTTGTCGCTGCGCAGCGGCAGCTTCCAGCGTCGGATCTCGTGGCGAATCGCCTTGGCGGCACGGTTGCTGATCGCCGGGCTGACGTTGATGAAGTACTTGCCCCGGCGGTTCTTCGAGCGTCGCGGACGAAACGTATAGCCCAGAAAGTCGAAGGACGTGCAGGAGTACCCCAGACGCCGATCGTCGTCTTTGCAGTAGACGATCTTGGTCTTCTCCGGGTGGAGTTCCAACTGGCATTCGGCAAACCGACGCTCCAGCGCCGCTTTGAGAGCTTGCGCCTCGTCCAGGCTCCGACAGTGGCACAGCCCATCATCGGCATAGCGCTCGAAGGGGATGTGCGGATAGTGGCGCTGCATCCAGGCATCAAAGGCGTAATGCAGGAAGAGATTCGCCAGTAAGGGCGACAGGACACCGCCTTGCGGGGTGCCGCGGTCCCGAGTCTGCCGACTCCCGTCCGGCAACTGCACCTCGGCCCGCAACCAGCGCTCAACATAGAGCACGACCCAGGGCTCCTGGGTGTGGTGGCGGACCGCTCGCATCGTCAGGCCCCAATCGAGATTATCGAAAAACCCTTTGATGTCGAGATCGACAACCCAGTCGGAGCGCCAGCAGCGCTTGCGCGCCTGGCCGATGGCCTGGTGCGCGCTCTTTCCGGGCCGGTACTCATAAGAGTCGGGGTGGAAATGCCTTTCCAGCGCCGGCTCCAGGGCTTGCTTGACGACGGTTTGGGCGATCCGGTCCGCGACGGTCGGCACCCCCAGGCAGCGGATTCCTCCGTCCGCCTTAGGGATCTCCACGCGTTTGACCGGCGGGAGCATGTAGCTCCCCGAGGCGAGTCGGTTCCACAGTGTGTAGAGGTTGTTTTCCAAGTCCTCCGCAAACTCGCCTAGGCTCTGACCATCGACGCCCGCCCCTCCTGGGTTGGCTTTTACACGCTTGTAGGCTTCCCACACCTGACGCTTGGTGATGGGAAATGGCTTTGCCTGAGTCAAGAAGGTCCTCCCATCGCTGGTTGCCTTCCTTCTTCAAGCTGGATAGGGCAACCCCTTCGCTCCAGTCCCATTACAGAACCTTCCGCACTACTACGGGTTGCTCCGCCCCTGTACCCCGCCCCTGTACCCCGCCCCTGTACCCCGCCTCGGTACTCACAGACTCGGGGGGCTTCCCCTTGCCTGGCTCCCTTAACATCGGGGTGACAGGTTCCCACGTTCCACACATGTGCCTGGACCGCATTCTCGCCGCCTTCATGCCGGACGCCATCTGGGCCGTAAACAGGTTCCGCCCAGACTGATCCCGGGTTAACGACTGCCCCCCGGTTTTGACGTCGTCCCTACGCTTTCGACACCTCATCAGCGGTTCACTCGCGTTCGACTCCACGGTCCATACCTGACCGGGTCTGGCCCGGCCGTTTCCCAACGCGCTCACCACCACCTCTCTTAAAGGCAGCAGCCGTGGGTGGTTTGAAGCCTCCGCCTGCACGGCGGCTTCGAGGGGCCTACCCTCATCACATGTGCAGCATAGCTGCACGCAGGGCTGACGCCCTGCAGTGCGCCTTCGTGGCACACAGTCATCGGCAAACCGGACATAATGCGTCCGGCCCCGACAACTCGGCTTCACCACCCGGCTGAACCAGAGATCCAGCACGTAGTGCAGATAGATATTGGACAACAGCGGCGAGAGGATTGAGCCTTGCGGCGTGCCTTCCTCCGATGCTTTGACCAAGCCGTCTTCCAGAATGCCGCCCTTGAGCATGCGGGCGATCAGGCGAATGATCCGTGGATCGCCGATCCGATGGCGCAGAAACTTAAGCATCCAGTCATGGTTGACTTTGCCGAAAAAGTTCCGGATGTCCGCCTCCACAACATGGTTGATCCGTTGCTGTTGGATCGTCCTGCCAAGATCATCCAAACACCGATGTTGGCTGCACTGCGGTCGATAGCCGTAGCTGCTGTCTTCGAACTGCACCTCATAGATGGGCTCCAGCACCCGTTTGACCGCTAGCTCAACCAGCTTGTCTTCAAAACAACTGATCCCTAACGGTCGTCCTTTCTCACTGCCCGGCTTCGGGATGTAGCTGCGCCGCTTGACTTGCGGGCAGTATCCCATCCGCTTCAGCCGTGCCGACAGGTCCGCCAAATTCGCGTCCAACTGCGCCCCGTACTGCACCTTGGTGACGCCATCAACCCCCACTGCCCGATGCGCGGGCAGTGCTTCGAAGCAGGCACGTAGATGCTCCACGTCGTAGACGTGATGATAGAGACTGGTGAAGACCAGCCGTGGATCGCTGCGTGCCTTCTCGCCTATCCGTCTCGGTGCTGTTGTCATTGTTCAATCGCGCCTCGTATCGCGACTATGTTTCGACCTTGACGGTCTACCGATCGTGAGGACCTTCGCTCCAAGGGCATTACCCCTCTTCGTCGCTAACCGTTGCGGCGTACCGGTCCTCATCACTCGCGACGCGGCCGTCCGGACAACTCTCTTTACATTGCCGCCCGTACTCGGGTACTGCGTTGCGCGTTTCCCCAAGCGCCCTTGCTCGTCGCTCGCCTGGTTGCTCACCTGCCGTTGTACCACTCGATGCCGTCTGAGACCCCGGGGGGACGGTCGGTACTCGTCTCCGGCGTACCTTCCGCGTGGCCTGCGCCCGACCTGATGGGATCGGCTCACACCCAAAATACTTGCTTCTCGGGGCTACGTTTCGGATTCAGGGCTGCACCCTTCACCTCGTGGTACGCGCTTCTCTGACCGTCGGACTCGCGCCCTGCGGTCATTACACTTCCGAGCGGCTGACTAGGCCCTACTCGGGAGAGCTTGCCGCTTGCGCGGTTCTCTCACAGCTGGCGGCATTGCCAGGTAACCCAGGTCTTCCCCTTTGCCCTTGTTCTCGTCTGAACGAACGAGATGGCAATCAGGGCAAACATGCGACAGGGGACGCCGTCCTCCCGCCCCGCCGAACTCCCAGTGTGATCAGGCTAGTCCCGGCCCCAGGCTCGCAGAATGCGATACGTCGATTCGTTCCGATATCATCCCGGTTACGGTAGAGGTCAAACGTATAGCTGCTGCCACCGTCGTAGTCGTACCGGATCGTCAAAACCCGCCTGCCGGTTTGGCCAGCTCCGTCAACGATCGTCCAGGACCCGATGTTCCTGGTCGGGTCAACGGGATCACCTGGGCCTTGCGCATACTCCACGAGGTCCCCGCTTACCTGGTGGTGCTCCTGGTTCTCCCAGCCCGTGTCTGCTTGATTCCTGACGCAGACCATACGGTCGTCGAGCACGATTCCAGGCCCCCAATCACCGAAGGGAGCGGAGCTCGTACAGTCGCCTCCGAAACCGACCATCGGCAGCGCGGAAAAAAGCAGCACACAAGTAGACGCTTCGTCACCAGGAATCTCCTTATTGAATATGGTTGCGGTGAGCCGTCGCTTGGCGATGGCGGTGCATGAGTCGTTGGCCCAGCGCATCGTAGTGCGCCATCACTTGAGCGGGCCGACCCGCGAGGAGTTGCCTGCGTACCTTGTCCATCGCCTGCGTCTGGCCGCCTGTGAGCTGCCACTGTTTGAGCCGCCGGCCATCGAGGCGCTGTTCCAGGCCACGCAGGGGATGCCGCGCAAGCTCAATCGGCTGGCGCAATGTCCAGCGCGCTGAGACCTCGCTGCAGCAGTTCGACACCGATTTTGACGACCCACTTCCCTTCTGACTGATCCCGGCCCGGCGGGTCAACCTCCCGCCGGGTGCCGCCCTCGCTCGCTCCAACGCCCGCACCTTCAACGCTCCCTGCCTGCATCCCACGGGGGTGGTTGGTCGCCTCACCCTCTCCCACCTGCCAACGCCGGCCCACCAGAGTCAGTCATCCAAAAACGGCCCGAGGTTTCCTCGCGAAACAGCTTGAGAACTAGACGGGGAACGAATGTTAGAGACAACAGCCAGGATGGCGAACAAGATCGGTGGTGCCTAGAAAGCACCCAGGAAGAACGGGATCAACATCGCGTTCACCAGATCGATAAAGAAGGCGCAAACCAGTGGCACGATGATGAAGGCCAGGTGCGAGGGGCCGTAGCGGTGGGTCACCGCGGCCATGTTCGCCATGGCCGTCGGCGTCGAGCCAAGGGAGATGCCGCCAAAACCGGAACAGACCACGGCGGCGTCGTAGTCGCGGCCCATGACGCGGAAGACGATGAAGATATTCACCGCGACGGCGAGCGCGAACTGGGCGCCCAGGATAGTGAAGATGGGCAGCGCCAGATCGACCAGCGTCCACAGCTGCATACTCATCAGCGACATGGCGAGGAAGGTGCCAAGTGCGATGTCGGCTATCAGCGCCACGGCGGGCGCGCGCGTCGGCCAGTCGCGGCCGCTCACGCGGGGGAAACTCTTTGGTACCAGGTTGGTGATAATGATGCCTGCGAACAGGCAAGTCACGAACAGCGGGAGTTGCAGTCCCAGATCCCCGACCAAGTCATTCAGCACCAGTCCGACGATGATACAGAGGTGGATGGCGAGCAGCGCGTCGAGAAAGTCCAGATGATTGATGCCAGTCTTCTCGTCCTCGTCTGAAAGGCCCACGTCGTGACCACCATGCCCAGACGGCGTCAAATTGTGCCGGGTGATCAGGAATTTGGCGATGGGTCCACCCATGAGGCTTGCCAGGATGAGACCGAAAGTCGCGCAAGCGATGCCGATCTCCATCGCGTTCGCGACGCCGTAGCCCTCGGCGATTTGTGGTGCCCAGGCGATGGCCGTACCGTGGCCGCCGATCAGCGACACGGTGCCGCCGAGCATACCAACCGGGGCCGCCAGCCCGAACATTGCCGCCACCGAAATGCCGGTCAAGTTCTGAGCGATCATGAAAGCAATCGTGATGGCGAGCAGGACCAGCAATGGCTTTCCGCCGGCACGCAGGTCGGCCAGGCTCGCGTTGATGCCGATGGTGGTGAAAAAATACACCAGCAGCAGATCTCGCGCCGCCAGATCGAACTCCACGGCAATACCCGATACCCAATACAAGAGCCCGAATAGCACCGAGAACAACAGTCCACCGGTCACCGGCTCCGGGATGCTGAACTCACGCAAAAAGCCGATCTGATCGTTCAGCTGTTTGCCGACGAATAGGACGATGATGCCAAGGGTAACGGCGAGGAAGGACCCAATGTGCAAGGCACCGTCCTGAAGCTCGATCATGGATACACGCTCCGCAGGGGAATCAATGGGCGACGGCCGTAATGATCTCACAGATCGCATCGGGACCTGGGACGCGTCTGATCACGTGGCCTATGTGCAGACCCCGTTTCCGCTCGACCGGTCCAAGGCCACAGGAGCGGCCCTTGGGCCCTTTGCCAAGGCGGAGAGATCCTGGCGATCCAAAGCCGGTCGCGGTAGCTCGCCGGGCCATGGATCGCCAGGTGCGAAGCGGCCGGTTCGCACCAGCGCAGCACGGCCACCTGCTCCCGCCTACGAATCGGGTTGTTGGTGACGAACAGATGCGGGAGGTGGGCGATCTGGTCCAGACACCAAAAAGGCGCCCGACAGCGGCGTATCGCCGTGCTGGAGGACGCCGTCCATGTCCAGCAGCAAAGCCTTAATCGGCAATTCCGGCTTCGTTCTGTTTGCGTTTCGAAACAGCCGTAACGTCTCGAACCAGCCTCCCCGGCGCTGAATGAGGCCGGGGGCCGGGGGCCGGGGGTCGGACGTGGCGGGCGGGATCAGTCGAGGTCATTCGCCAGTGAGTTGCGGACTGCGGCCGCGAGCTCGGTTTGGTAGCTGTACTCAGGGTGATCGCTCCCTGTGAGCACCGGGCTGCCGGACTTGACGGCAGATACCATCGCCGGAGTCAGGTCGAAGCGCACGAAGTGAACCGCCGACGTCTTGTCCTCGGTTGCGCGCTCCAGATCCTCGTCGGCAATGGCGTAGACCTTGGCCTGATCGGCGATTTGTACCCAGATCCTGTCCTCGATTCCGATGAGCCGTGCCAGCGCGTCCCGGCGCTCGTCGACGTCGTCGAACTCGATCATGAAGGTCGCCTTCCAGTTGGTCCCATCCGGAATTAGCGGATTGTAGGCATCAAGCTCTTCCTGAATCCCGCCGGCCTCGAAGATCCGCTCAACCCGAAGCATTTCTTGTATCTGATATCGCATCGTGAGTCGGTCTTCGAAGTACAGGGTCGCGTGGGCACCGATCGGCACCTGGCGGTCCTTCTTGTGTGCCATGACCTCGGCGCGGCAGGCGCCGCGCTTCTCCGAGTACTGCTCAAGGCTCATCAGGTCGTCGCGTGTCAGTGAATGCATTTCAGGTCTCCGGTACTTGGGGGATTACGGGGCGCTTGAGCGCTTCAATCGCGATCGTCTCAGATGCCGTAGGCTAGACGGATCAGGGACAAGGGGTGCTCCTGCTTGCCGTCCTGCTCCAGGGCGTGCGCGATGTGTGCGCCTGCCATGGGGCAATCGCTGCCGAAGTGATCCGCCTCGGCCTGCTTCACCCGGTTTGCCACGGGCCGTACGATCTTCATCGATGCCGCATGGAATTCCTTCTTCACGGCATAGGTTCCGTCGTGTCCCGAACACCGCTCGATCGTCTCCACTGTCGTGTCCGGCACCAGGGCCAGCACTTCACGGGTCTTCTGCCCGATGTTTTGAACCCGTTGATGGCATGAGGCCTGATAGATGACCTTGCCCAGGGGTTGCTTGAAATCCGACTTCAGTTTTCCATGCTTGTGCCGAAGCATCAGGTATTCAAAGGGATCGTAGATGTGTTCCTTAACTCGTTGCACATCGGCGTCTTCCGGGAACATCAAGGGCAGTTCCTGCTTGAACATCAGCACGCAGGACGGCACCGGCGCCACCAGATCCCAGCCTTCGTCTACCAGCGCCTTAAGCACCGGGATGTTGGCCTCCTTGGCCTTGCGCACCGCCTCCAGATTGCCTAGCTCCAACTTGGGCATGCCGCAGCAGCGCTCCTTCGGTGCGAGCCTCATCGGAATGCCGTTGTGCTCGAAAACGGCGATGAGGTCGTCGTTGACACCGGGCTCGTTGTAATTGCCGTAGCAGGTCGCGAACAGCGCGACTTTACCGGTGGTGGGTCCGGCAGACTCGCCTTCGGCGGCACGTCCGAGCAAATCCTTATGGCGCTTTCGTAGCGTGTCTCTTTGGTAGCCTGGGAGACGCGCGGTGCTATCGACCTGGAGCAAGGTCTCGACCAGCTTTCGACCGGCGCGGTTGTTGAGTGTGGCGTTGACCAGGCCGTTGACCACCGGGATACCGGCCAGGGAGCTAACCATGTCGGTGCTGGTCAGCAACTTGTCGCGCGTCTTGACATCGCCCTCTTTGTATTTCACCGCTTTGGCCCGGAGCATCAGATGCGGGAAATCCACCGCCCATTCGTGGGGCGGGACGTACGGGCACTTGGTCATGTAGCACAGGTCGCACAGGTAGCAGTGGTCGACGACCTTGACGTATTCGGACTTTGCGACGCCATCCACTTCCATGGTCTCGGATTCATCGACGAGATCGAATAGGGTTGGGAAGGATTGGCATAGACTGACGCAACGCCGACAACCGTGGCAGATGTCGAACACGCGTTGCAACTCCTTGTCCAGCGCGTCGTGGTCATAAAACTCCGGATTACGCCAATCGAGCGCGTGCCGGGTGGGTGCCTCAAGACTGCCTTCCCGTGTCATGCTGGACATTCGCTGAACCTTTCGTAACTATCCAATTTGCGGAGAATTCGTTAGCTATCCGGTTCTCTGCGCCGGATGACGGACCCATAGGACCAAGATTATTTTGGGCTGAGCCAACGACCAAGATCGACGCGGCGTATCTTCAGAACCTGAGAAAAGCGCGACGAGTAGTTGCCCCCAGAGGGTAAGGCTAACCCATCAACTGACGATCGTTCCAATGGCTGAAACGGATCAGTGCGATCGGCCGGACGAATCAGCGATGACTGCCGAAATGAGTGATATTGGTCCATCGCGACCGGTCCCACGGGTTTAGATTTCCGCTCTCGTGAAGGTCATCGCAGGGCAGAGCTGTCGAGCAACCGGCGGCTCGACCCGGAGATTATTGACCGCGGTCGGCGCCGAGCTGGTCGATCCGGTAGCCATCGGGATATGTGCGACTCGGCAATCGAGTCACCAGGCGCGGCCTCTTGTTCGGTGGCAAGTGTCGCAGCGCGCGAGCGCGCATTCGCATTACACCGTTGCTGAGCCGGCGCAGGATGCGCGGTGGCGACGGCAGCCCCACGGCGGTGAGCATCGGCTCGTCGAGCATCGCATGTATGGCCGCCGCCCCGAGGGGCCAAAAAGGACGCGGCAACAGCCAGCCCAACATCAGGTTGCGCGTGGCCAGCGCAAGCTGGTGGTTGTCCTCGGTGTAGCGATAGTGTTCGCGCTCGAAGGCGATGCTGTAGTCTTCCAGAGCCTCGTAGCTGTCGGGGATGTCGCGGATGCCCATTCGGAGACCAATCTCTCGCCACAGGTAATAACCCGCGTGGCGTTCGTTACGAGTCAGCGTGCGCCAGCCGAATCGGGCGTTCCAGCGGATCGGTTCCAACACAAAGGTGGACAGCGTGTAGATGTACTCGTCGTTGGGTATCCGATAGCCATGGTGCTGTTGATTCATACGCCGTAGGGCCGCCCTGCCCCGCGGATGGTCGTAGCCATTTTCGAGGATCTCGGCGAGGATCAGCGCCGTATCGTCATAACGCTTTTGCGTGCGTAGCGTCAGCTCGCCGGTACTGGTCAGGAGTGGCGTGCCCTTGGCGATGCCGAAGGTGCGCAGCAGCGCCAATTCCAGCGCGCGGGTCGTGTCCCACGGGAATTCACAGCAGCCCAACAGGAAGCCGATCTCCTGGCAATCGCTTTTCGGATCCAATCCGGCGATGTATCGCGCGCGTGCCCAACGGGTCGGTGGGTTGATCACTTCCACCGGAATACGCGCTAGAAGCGCCGGAGGCGCGAGGTCGTTATCCGGTGTTGCCAAATCGATGTCGCAGACAGTCATGGTGGCTCGAACCCCGTTCATAGAAGTCGCGTCGGGATCGTCGTCGGCCAGGCGCTCGAAAAGTCGAGATGCTGTCACTAACAAGCATAGCTGGCGACTAATAGCCGGTTTGCTCGGCGTTCAACAAGGTTGACAAAAACAAGGTGGCGCCGTCGAGGGTTGACAGTCGGCGGTTCGCCATTTGCGGGAGCCGAGTCTGCGGCGCTGAGGCGAAATCGACAGGTTTCGTGGCCCGAGGGCAGTAATTTCGAGACCAGTAGATCTTGAGCGACAGACCGCAAACCGCGATCGTTGGTGTGCGGCGTGAACTTGGATAACCTATGCCCTGGCGGGCTTACGCCAAATGCGCCCGAAATCAAAGGGCACATTGCAGGCGGATAGGTGAAAGCAGTGCTTTGCGTCGTGAAAGTCGCCGATCTTGCGGTAGTCGCCGTCGATGAGCCGATTGACCTTCGCTTTGGCCGAGGACCGGTAGACCAAGACGTACCAGGTGACGCCCTCGTCGCGGTAGAGTTGGAACTTGATCTGCTCGTCGCGCCGCGCCGTCGATGGCGAGAGGACCTCGAAGATGAGCTCCGGCACGCGTGTCAGGCGCTCGCCCTCGGGCGTGTAGCAGATGGCGAGAACATCGGGTCGCACGACCGTATCTTGCGAGAACTCGACATCGATCTCGAATATGGCCTCGCAGCTTGGGCACATGTCGAACGCCGCAAGTAACTCATAATGAATCTGGCCGCTCACGCGTTGATGCTCGATCGCCGGTGACAGAGCCATCGCCAGCGGAATGCCCTGGATCAGCTCCCAGTCGCCTTCCCACTGCCGGTAATCATTGAGCGTGTAA
>JBATTL010000062.1:0-8743 GCA_049670525.1 Thiohalocapsa sp.
CGAGGCCCATCTGCTGGAACTCTGCCGCTACGTCGTCCTCAATCCGGTGCGTGCCCGAATGGTGCGCACGGCGCGCGACTGGCCCTGCAGCAAATACCGCGCCACGGCCGGCATGATTGCCGCCTCCAACTGGCTGGAGACCGAGTGGATATTGGCCGCGTCCGCCGAACACCTGCAGGATGCACGCTCCGCCTACCGCCGGTTCGTCGCCGAAGGCAAGAACCAGAGAACCAGCCGTCACTTTGGGAACAGCTGAAGAACAAAATCTACTTGGGTTCAGACGCGTTCGTAACAGCGATGCAGCAACAGGCCTCCGGTGACCGGTATCTGGTTCGACGGTGATTGCTCGAACCGTCAACTTGCCCGCTCCGTGCAGTGTTGGAGAAACGGGGCGGAACATCCCATTGTTTTCACGCGCTAAAGCTCTCGAAAACTGCGAGGCATCCCGCTCCGCACGCAAATCATCCCTGCCGGCTATCCCCGATCTGGTTGCAATACTGCTGCAGGTTCTCCGGCACGCCGGGCGGGCACTCGCCGCATTCCCGATTGCCCGGAACGGCGAAGTCGATGAACTTCGGATAGGACAGATTCAGATTGCCCATGAGTTCGACGAACTCAGACAGCGGGCGCTCGCCGCCGAGCCGGGGGTTGCGTGTCTGCTCCTGGGCGATGCTCGACACCCAGCGACCCTCGTAGTCATGGCCGGGGTAGACCAGCGTCTCATCGGGCAGCGTGAACAGCTTGTCCGTGACGCTGTGATAGAGCGCGGTCGCGTCGCCGCTCTGAAAGTCGGTGCGACCGCAGGCATCGATCAGCAGCGCATCGCCGGTCAAAACCCGCCCGCCGACGCGATAGGCATGATGACCGTCCGTGTGTCCGGGTGTGAAGAGCGGATCGATCCGTACCGAGCCGACCGTCAGAGGTGTCCCTTCCCGCACCGGGAGATCGACGCAGCGCAGCGCGTCGATCGCGGGATGGGCTATCCGGCTCCCCGCCTCGTCCTTGAGTTTGCGCGCCGCCGTAATGTGGTCGGCATGCACATGGGTATCCAGGCTGTAGACGAGCCGCAGCCCGAGTTCGGCGATTGCCTCGAGATCGCGCTGCCAGGTCGGCAGTACAGGGTCGACCAGAACCGCCTGCCCGGTCTCCTCGCAGCCGATCAGATAAGTGTAAGTGCTCGAAACAGGCTCGAACAGTTGCTTGAACAACATGATTCTCTCCGTGTCAGGCAGGATCGCTTTGTGAATCTGGGAAATCCCTTGTGGCGTGCGGGCTGCGTCCCAGGTGACGGGCTGGGTCGAGAGTGGGAGCCCGATAGCGCCGAACCAATACGACCTGGACGCTCTATCAAAACGGCACGCGCTCCAAGGCGCTTACATTGCTGGCGTAGATAGCGTTCTGGGGCTTTGCGATGGGCGCTCTGGCGCGATCGGACCGGTTCCCCTGAGGTCGCTCTCCGTTGGAGAAGATGGGGCACGCGTGCGAGCCCGCGTTAGCGAATCGGCACGTAGATGCGCGTCATGATCTCGTTGCTGCTGGCCGCAATGGTCGGATCGACCGCGTACACCTCCAGCGACGGGCGTTTGCGGTCCCAGGTGCGATTGATCATGCGCAGATGGCCCATGACGCTGTACCAAGTCGGCTCAAGAAAGTCGTAGCTGCCCTGCAGCTCGGCGAGGTGGTAACGCCCGCCACCAAAGCGCTTAATGACGAAATCCCCAGCAGCCTGGCCCTCGGGTATCGGCAGCGCGAGGTCGCATTCAAAGTGGCCAGCCTTGGAATCCACCTTATGGTAGGCCGTGAACGCAGGTCCGTCCGGCACGATTCCCTGCTCAGCAGCCGCAGTGGCAAGTCGCGGAAACCCCTTCTCCATTGCCTCGACCATCGCCTCCATGCTGCCCTTGAATGGAATGATCATTGCTGACTGCTCGGGATAGTCGCTGTCGCCGATAAAGCGCAACTGCAACTGATCCGCCGTCGGATCGAGTCGCCCGCGGAGCAGTGCAAGCCCCAAATCGAAGTCCTTCGCGGTCGATTCGGACATGATTGGGGCTAGGAATCGAAGCAGGAAAGGCATGCGTCCGCGCATGGTCCAGATCACTTCGGTGCCAGAGGGATGCTCCGCGAATTCCCAGGACACCGCGCTGGTGGATTTGAATGGTCTCGTGAACGCAATCCGCTGCTCGATACGCTCGGGGGCTTCCAGACGCAGATGCGTAAGCCGCCCCGCTCCGATGACCTTGCCGTCCCAGGCATACCAACCGTCCTGTTCGCCCGGCGCCTCACTGTAGTCGAGCCGGGCGTCGGGCTCATGCAGCAGCCAGGGGTTCCACTCCCGCCAAGTCCGCAGATCACTGATTTTATTGAATACTTCGGTGCGATCACGCGCAATTACGAGCGACCGGCGAGCCCGGATCTCTCCCGGCTGCAGTGCGAGATAGACCAGCGCCGCGGCGATGATGACGACAAGTGCGAGGAACAGGTAGAACATGTTGGCAGGGCTCCGAACCAGGAAACCAAGATCCAAAGCTTATGCGATTTTGGTGAGACCATGTACCGGCTGACTGGTCCTATCGAATCGCTTCGAGGAACGACAGCTGTTAAAGCCAGGGCTCAATGCCCAATGGGTTCGCAAGCGCCGGTACCCGACATCCGTGCCGAATCGCAACGCACCAACGTGCTGCCTTTGCGATCGAACATGCGACTGGACCACTGACCGCCATCGTTGAGCCGGATCTCCATCCAGCCGAAGGTGCCGCTGCCAAAACCAACTGCATCGGCGCCTCGGATTTGCGCCGAGACGGCGCCCTCAATGGCGTTGTCGTCCAGTTCCACGCCGCCGTTGCCGAGGATCAATTGCGTCGGAAGCACGCTCGGAGGTTTGAAATCGATGCTTTGGAACAGGTGCATGTGCCCTGAGAGTACGAGGTGAATCGGCTTGGGCAGCGGATACGCGGCCAGGGCCGTCTGCAGCGTCCGGTCGATGACGGCATAGCGCCCGGAGGTGTCGAGGGCCGATTTCGCCTCGCCGCCGCGGGGCTTGTTCAGACCCCAGAGCGGCCGATGGCTCTGCAGCCAGATCGCGTTTCCGGCGGGGGCTTCGCCAACGAGTGTCTGGATTCGAGCGAACTGGGCGTCGAAGTGCTTCTGGTGCAGGTCGCCCTGGTCGCAGGCGTTGGCCGAGTCCAACAGGATCAGCGAAAGCCCCCCCAGGTCAACCCGATAGGGTTCGCGAAAGATCACCGGTTCCGGGCTCTCGGCGGGAGGGCACGCAAGTTGACCGGAGCCCCCGTCCAGCAGGTCCGTACCAGGGTCCAGAAAATAGAACCAGCCCGGCCCCGCCCGGCTGCACAATTCATGATTGCCGCGAGCCAAGACCCAGGGTGCAGCGCTCAACAATCTCGCGCCCGGCTCAAAGAAGTCCTTCTTCCACGCCTTCCAGGAGTCTGGTGTCTCGCTGCCCGGACTGTTCTGTCCATAGTATGGACCGGCCAGGGTGCAGGTCACGCCGGGCGCGTTGTCGCCGGCGTCGTAGACATGGACCTTCTTGACCTTGCCTGTTTGCTCGCGAATGTCAATCTTGCCGGGCGTGCCTCGGTAGTTGTAGTCACCCATGTGCAGCACGAGGTCGGGTTCCGTGCCCGCGGCCGAGTCGGCCATCTCGCGGAAGGGCCAATGCGCGTTGCCCTTGCAGCTATGCTGGTATTTCGGCTTGCAGCCGGTGTCACCGATCACCGCAATGCGGGACGGCTTCGCCGGGACTCTGGGCAGTTTCAGCTCGCTGCCGCTGATCCGCAGACTGGAGCCGTCGCGCGGATAGACCGCCTCACAAACAGTGACCGGGAAGTTGTCGGGATTGGGACTGCGCCGCGGCTGCATAGCCCGGACGCTTCCCTCGCCATCCTCGGCGAAGGGCTCCAGTGACGGGCAGGATGCATTCGGCTGGTCGATCACGACACGCGCAAGCGCGATCTGTTTCCCCGCAGCCGTCTGGCCAAGCAGCACGTAGGCGGCCAGTGGTTCCGTGGCGCCCGACTGGGACGCATGACCCAGGGTCAGCGCCAAGACTGAAGCGGAGATCGTTCGCTTGCTCTTGCTCATGAGGTTGTTCCCGGTCATTCTTCATCTGCCTGTTGGAGCGCTTGAAGCGCTTGCGGGCATCGATCCAAGGTCCTTGTCTCTATGACGAAGTCTTGGGGAGATGCGGATTCTTAGGCAATGCGCCTGCCGACACAACCGGCGTCGCTTGCCCCGCCATCGACCACTGACCCCGGAGCCACTCATGAACCGTCTCTTGACTCTCGCCGCAATCCTCCTACTCGCGACACCGCTGACCGCGATCGGCGCCGAAGGCTTGGTGATCCTGGAGAGCCCTCTGCCCCCCAAGGACACCCTGGACCGGGTCGAAGCGAACGCCGAACAGCGCGGGCTCAAGATCTTTGCTCGCATCGACCACGCCGCGGGTGCCGCCAAGGTGGGTAAGAGCCTGCCGCCGACGGAGCTGCTGATTTTCGGCAACCCGAAGGGCGGTACCCCTTTCATCGAGTGCGCCCAGACCGTCGCCATCGACCTGCCGCTCAAGATCCTGGTCTGGGAGGATGCGGACGGTAAGGTCTGGCTCGGCTACAACGACCCGGCCTTCATCGCCGATCGCCACGGCGTACCCGAATGCCCGTCCGTCGCAAAGCTGAGCAAGGCACTGGCCGGTCTCGCGGAGGCGAGCACGGCGCCCTGACACCTGTCCGAAGACAGAAGACACCCGGTGCGCGATCGGAAGAGCGTGGAACCTATTGACCGCGCGGCGCCAGGTGCCCGCTCTCGGCGGCGCGAGAGCGGAGGATGCAGTGCACATGCGGCGCGAACCCGGTCTGCGGACTGGTGCGCTCCTGGTCACGAAGCTGACAGTATGATCGCAAGGAAAATCCGCGATGGAAGCTGTCATCATACCGGCCTAAGGCAGAGCCGATTCAGTGGCCATCCTGGCCTAAATCTGCACGGGGCAACCCTGCCCCGGACGGGTAATGCTATTTTGTAGACGTTTCCCTCACCTCAGCGGTATCAAGATCGAAGGAGCGAAATCACTGATGAGCCCGCCGTTTCCCGAACACCCGCTGCGTAACGTCATAACGGCCGAGCTGCATGCCCGCACCTTCGAGCCACTGCATGCGCCGGCTCGCGTCGCGCATGTCGCCTACCTTTCCGGCGAGCGCGGCAGCGGCGTCAACGCTCGGCATCTACTGCGCCTGCTGGAGCACTTCGGCATCCCGAAGCCCCCGAATCTGGGCCAACAGTTCTTCGTCGACGTCGGCGGACTGCGGCTGCGCTGGGAGCGACATACCGAGTTCGTCACCTACAGCTTTTCCCGCGAGGGCGCGTACGAGCACCCGTTCACGGATGCGCTGTTGAGCGAGATCCCCGCAGACTGGCTGCAGGAGCTGCCGGGCCAAGTGGTCGCCGCGGCGCTCTTGGCGCTTGAATCCCGCGACGCCCCTGAGCACGACCTTACCGAGCTGACCGCAATCTTTGATGACAACGCCGTCATTGGAGCAACCGTGGCTGGCGGCGCCGGTATCGCCTGGTCGGACCTGCGGAACCACCCGGACGGCTTCGGCCGCATCCTGGTCCGCGACGTCGACCTGTCCGCCGGTCAGGCGGGACGACTAGTAAAGCGTATCCTGGACGTGAACGCCTATCGTGCAATGTCTCTGCTGGGTCTGCCGCTAGCGCGAGAGGCGGCGGCGCCGTTAACTGATGCCGAGAATCGCCTGGCCGACGTCGCGCGCCGAATGACCGCCGGCAACAATCAACTGCCGGCGGCGCAGAGCACCGACACACCGCCACCGGAGCGGGCGCTGCTCGCGGAACTGACGGCGTTGGCGTCGGAGATCGAAGCCGTAGCCGCACAGACAGCATCCCGTTTCGACGCCTCCCACGCCTACTATCAAGTCGTCCGTCAACGTTTGGAACAGCTTCGACAACAGCGCATCCAGGGGCTGCAGACCGTTACCGAGTTCCTCGAAGCCCGCCTCGCGCCAGGTGTGGCAACCTGCGAAGCAACTGGCCGGCGCCAGCAGAACCTGGCGGAACGGGCAGCCCGCATGACCGCGCTGCTGCGCGCTCGGGTCGAGCTGCAGCTGCAAGAACAGAACCGCAGCCTGCTCGACTCAATGGATCGTCGCGCCAAACTCCAGTTGCGTCTGCAGGAGACCGTCGAGGGTTTGTCGGTCGTTGCCGTTGGCTATTACGGCGGCGGGCTGGTGGGCTCCTTGCTCAAGGGGTTGTCCGCGGCCGGATGGCCAATCGACCCGACCCTGGGCGTAGCCATCGCTCTGCCGTTGGTGGTCGGCGCCGCCTGGTTCGGGCTCACACGCACCAAGCGGCGGTTACTGCGGGAAACGGAGCCCGTCGACTAGCCGCCAGGCCCTGAGCGATTGGCAGGAGCGACGATAAACCGGTCCGGTCGCTGCTGCGGCGCTCGGATGAGTGCTTGCCCCGGGAACCCCTTGCGCTGGCTGCTAGGCCCCCAGGGCGCCTTGACCGATGCCCGACCCACGCCTAGGCTTTCCAGATAGGGCACCTCTTGACGGTTGGTTCCCCTACCCGTAGTCCGTGTGAGCCGCGTCCGGTTTTCCGCCACGCAGAGTCCGATGCAACAAGAACGATTGCGTATGCTGCGCGAGATGCCGCTGTTGGGTGGTGTCCGGGACGATGTCTTGGAGCTCTTGCTGGACGATGCCGCCGAGCGTCATTTGGCGGCCGGGGAGATCTTGTTTCATGAGGGTGAACCGGGTGGGACGATTTACCTTCTGGAAGCGGGCGAGTTGGCGGCGATTCGACGTCGGCTGGGTCTGGACCATTGGCTCGGTCGCATGCACGCGGGCGACTGTGTCGGCGAGATGTCGTTCATCGACCTCGGGCCGCGTAGCGCGTCTGTCGTGGCGGTGACGGACGCGCAGGCACTCGAACTCACTCACAGCTCCGTGCTGCGGCTCTACGAGAGCGACCTGGAACAGTTCGCGCTCATCCAGATGAATATGGCCAGGGAGATGAGCCGGCGGCTGCGGGGCGCGGACGATGCACGCTATTGAAAGGAGCGATTTGTTGCTTATCAGATCCGACGGGCGCTGATTCGCGCGGGGTTTTCCTAGCCGCTCACAGACAACAGCTCTGATTCCTCGAAGATCAAATCGGCGATCCGCCGCGGGGATTCCTCATGGGCCAGGTGTCCGAAACCGCCGACGATGCGCAGACGTGCCTCGGGAAGCAGAGCGGCAACGCGCTCCGCCTCGTCCGGTGGCACCGTCTTGTCATTGGCAAAGGCGACCAGAAGCAGCTTCGGTCTGAGCACCGGCAGCTCGTGCTGAAGGGGCTCCAATTCCCAATTCGCCATCATATTCAATGCGGCGGCGAGGTGGCCGGGGCTGGAGATGAGGAGGCGATAGAGCGCGACGCCACTGGGACTCAGACGGGAACCGGTGCCGTCGGCCAGGCGTTGCACGCCTTGGGGGTCGCGCTTTGCACCGCTGGCGAAGAAGCGAGGCAGGAAGGAGTTTCGGGCCATGAGCTTGGCCGCCGGCGAGAACCATTTGCCCGCGAAGCCCCGAAGCGGCAGCAGCGCGCCGCTGAGACTGATTAGCAGACGCGGGTCGATCAGGCCGTCGAGGCACATGCGCGCGAGGATGGCCGCACCGGCGGAATGGCCGACAACAACCTCGGGCTGCAGGTCAAGTTTGCGCATCAATGCGCCGACACCGGTCGCCATACAGGGCAGACACAGCTCTTTCGGCGCTGGCGTTGACGTAAAGCCGTGACCGGGCAGGTCCGGCGCGACGATGCAGTAGCGCTGCGCCAGTAGCGGCAGCAACCCTCCCCAAGAGTGTGTCGTGGCCGCGGTGCCATGGATCAAGAGCATCACCGGACCACTGCCCGCGATCTGCACATGCCAGACCAGCCCGCCGGCGTCGATGAATCGGCTCTTGTCCCGGTTTGGCCAGTTGCGACCGTCCCGATCCCAGATCAGCTTGTCATTAAGGACGCGGGCGGTGGTCATGGGGTTGACGGCTAGGAGACGGCCTGCACCGCGCTGGACAACGCCGCCGCATTCGCGTGCGGCAACGGCAGGTAGACGGCGCCCATCTCGCGGGCCAGTTTCTCGGCATCCGGGCGGGGACGAGGGGACATGTCCACGACCAGCGCCTTCAACTCGGCAACACGGAATGCCCGGGCGGAGGAAGTCGCATCCTCGGTCGCCTGAGCACGACCGCCAATGCCGTCACGGGTCACATTGGCGCGGCCGTCGGTGAGCAGAACCACCACCGGTGTGCCTCCGCGGCGCTGGACGCCATCTGCCAGATCCACCGCCGCATCGATGCCGCAGGCCAGCGGCGTACCGCCACCGCCGGGCAGACCCGCCAAGCCGCGTTTGGCCCGCACCAACGATCGCGTCGGCGGCAGCAGCAGCTCGGCGCCGGGGCCACGGAAGGCAATCATTGCAACCCGATCACGGCGCACGTAACAGTCCGCCAGCAACAGTTCGACCGCGCCCTTGGCCTCGGCCAGTCGATGCAAGGCGGCAGAACCGGAGGCGTCGACGACGAAAATGGTGGTGGTCTCGGAGCGTTGCTTGTAGCGTGTGACGCGGAAATCATCGTGGCGCACCTCCACCAGGATGTCTGCGCCCTTGCCGGCGCTCTCGCGTTCCGCTCGACGCAGACGCTGCCAGGGGGCGGCCGCACGCAACGTC
>JBATTL010000063.1:0-2352 GCA_049670525.1 Thiohalocapsa sp.
GCGTGGAGCCCTTGGTGCCACCGCCACCGATGCCGCCGAGCAGACCGGCCAGCATCTGGCCGACGCCCTGCGCGGCCAATTCCCCACGTGCATTGTGGCGACCACCGGTCGCCGAGTCCGCCACCACGGCCGTCACGAGGCAATCGATGGACGCCAGCACCGCGAGTGCCGCAGCTGCAGGGAACAACAGCTCCCAGGGCAGTTCGTCGAATCCGTCCCAGTCGATATCGAGCCGAATGTCGTCGAGTTTCGGTATCGCGCCCACGACCCAGGCATCCGGCACTGGCATCGGCGCCATCGCGGCGGCGAGATGGAACCCTGCCAAACCAACCACCAGCCCAACGACGACACCCGGAACCGAAGGCAGCAGGTGCGGCGCCAGCTTGATGGCGGCGAAGGTCAGTGCAGCGGTGGCCGCGGGCACCCAAACCCAGGCTGTCGGTATGCCCGCATCGAACATGGGCAGCAACGGCTGCAGTTGTGAGCGCATCATCAGGATGCCGATGGCGGTCACCAGACCCGCCACCATTGGATAGGGAATGAACTTGATCAGCTGGCCACCACCGGTCAGTCCAATGATGAGCTGAATCAGGCCGGCAAGCATGACCAGCGCCGCAAGTGCCAGGACAAGTCCGCTGCTCGAGACCCCCTCGGCGCCGATCGCCACCAGCGACGCGCTCAACAGCATGGTTACCGGACCGTTGGGGGCGCTGATCATGCCACGTGTGTAGCCAGCAATGCCTGAAACCAGCGACAGCGCAGCGGCGCCGATCAGTCCTGCGAGCGCCCCGGCGGAGGCGCTCAGCCCCATGGCGGCAAACAAGACCACACCCAGACCCATCGATTGCGGCAGCGCAACGGCAGCACCCGCCAATCCGCCGAACAAATCGCCGACTCTTAACCGTTTTCCAGCCGCTTCCCTCACGTGGCGCGTCCTCGTGATGCTGTACGGAGAATCTGATTATGACAGGAAAATTACGCTTAAATGACAATTCAGCTACAAGGACGGAGCGCATGCCGACCAGATCAGCGGCTGGGACAACCGCAGATCGGCAACGTTAACCAAGGGTCGTCGTTCACTCTCGAGAGCTTCACCGGCGTCGTCTAACAGACGCGTGCGTTTAGACCGGCATTGAACGGCACCTTGAGAAACCCCTGCTAAGGGGAAGACGCCGCTCGAGCCTTTGGGTCGGCCCCCGATTGATCGATCAGAAGGCTAAATCGACCAGTATCGCGTACCGCGCCAGAGGCCCAGCCGCGGCGAAAGGCAACGGACATCACCGCCAACAGCGTGACTCAGCCGTGGCCGAGGCTGAATCAGACCCGACGGAGAATCGCGCCACCGGCCAACGCGTCGTGGCGGGCGAGGACGTAGACCACCGCGACGAGAGCGGCGCCTGCACGACCAGTGGAGGCAAAGGGGTGTTGAGCGCGGTGATCGCTCCTGTCTCGGGAAGGTTGTAACGCCCTAGCCCGGTCCCGTAGTCCCGCATGGAACGCCAGCGAATCGGGGCATTAAAGCGTTCTAGAGCCTCATATACGCAGAAGGCGCGCCAGTCCTAATGCTTCGTATATTAAATATATAAAACAGTGGCTTTGGTCGAATTCGATCCTAGAAATCTAACCACGCAGGCCGCCATGAACTTTATCGATGCGCTGGAATGGGCCTACGCTCACATCGGGGAGCATCCGGCCACGGGGTCGTCGCGCTACGCCTTCGAGCTGGACCTTCCGGGCCTGCGCTCCTGGCCGCTTGCACGGTATCCGTACCTGGTTTTCTACGTGGAGCGCGAGGAACATATCGACGTCTGGCGCGTGCTCCACGGCAAACGCGATATGCGGTGGTGGATGCAGGCGCCGCAGGAGCCCTGAGGGCGAAGCACTTCGGCGGCGTCCATCGTTCACCGGCGCCGCAAGCCTCGGCGGGAACGACGCGAAAGAGGCGTTTATGTAAAGTGCTGCTCGCCGACAGGAATTGCCATTGCTGAATCCATGAATTTGCATAAAACGTTATACGTAATTACTTTGTTGGCGGAGAATGGAGATCACCGCCCGAAGTAGCTGACGACATCCATTCTCTGGTGTGGGACACCAATGATGTCGATACCGCCTTCGCGCACAAGATAAAAGATGACATGCGAGCCTTGCGGATAACTGTAATAGCCTTCCTTGATGTCTGGGCGCGGCTTGCCGAGATTCGGATTCTCCACCAGCCAGGAAAACCGCCGATCGATGGCCCTAAGATAGATATCGCGCTGCTTGCGACCCCACGTATGGAGCGTATAGCGGGCGACGTTTCGCAAGTCCTGCGCGGCCCTTGGCGTGATCCTGAACGCGCACTTCATCCCTCCC
>JBATTL010000064.1:0-2349 GCA_049670525.1 Thiohalocapsa sp.
CGGTCGACGCGATGCGCGAACTGATGGCCAAGCTAGGCGTGGAACCAGACACCGCGCGGACCATCGCCGGCGAAGTGCGGTTGCGGCTTAGCGGCGAAAACTACATTCGCGCCCGCGACACGCTAGAGACCCACGAGGTTATCCGCGAGGGCATCACCAGCCGCGAGCCACCCAAGCAAATTGCAAAACGCGCTGGCGTGAGTGCACGGACCGTTAGGCGTCGTCGCTCCCGCTGGCTTTAGTTTCGGCTCGGCGGTCGAAAGCCGGGATAAGTCACGCGCGCCGTCCGCGCCCGGCGGCCTTGGATCGGTTCAGGCGTCCCTAATGACAGCAACGGCCAAGAGCAGGCCTTGACCGGGGACCGACCGAGCGGCAGTATCGAGAAGCTGCCATTGCCGATGCGGGTCTCGGCTCGCAAGGATACGGCTTTCTTGCGTCTGGGTGGGTAGATCCGGAAACGGGATAAGACTCGTCCGTGGAATGTTATCCGGAAACCAAACAATCACTGGTTATGCCGCTTAAGTGATGACTGGAAAAATAGTCGCAATATTCGTAGCTAATCAGGCCTCGGCTCAAGTCGAGTCGGTCTCCGAGGCTAACCTGGTTGCTGGGCGGGGAATCGAGGGCGATCGATACTTTCACGGGCACGGTACCTTTTCGAAGAAGCTGAAAGATCTCCCGGATCGCGAACTTACGCTGGTCGAGGCTGAAGAGATTGACGCCTTCAACAAGAAGCATTCGACTGAATTCAAGCACGGTGACTTTCGACGAAACATACTAACCACTGGCATTCGCTTGAATGACTTGGTGGGCGTTCAGTTCTGGGTTGGCGGGGTCTTGGTTGAAGGCGTTCGACTCTGCGACCCATGCAAGCACCTTGGCACCTGCCTTGCGCCGATTGTTGAATCTGAGATGGCAGGTCGCGCCGGCCTAAGAGCCAGAATAGTAAACAGCGGCACGGTCAAAGTGGGTGAAGAAATTGTACGCCCAGCTGCATGACCCGTTGAGTCGGAGCACTTCGAATCCGACGGCATCCGCTGGCGCATCGAGCTGCCGCATGGTGTGGGGGCCATCGATTACCGGGGTGGTTACAAAAATCCGGGAGCGTAATGCTTCATCGGGGCGGTTTGCTCGTGCCGCCTTGGTGGCCTGACGCCACCAGGCCCGGCAAAGGCGGCACCAACACCAAGCCTGCTATGGTTCGCCCTGGCGGGTTTTTCGTTGGTGCGGACCAAAATTACGAGTATTCGCAGTAGACCGAGCGGGCGCTAGACTGCAAGCTTCGTGAACTTCAAGCTGGGAGAAACACGATGATAATTCTGGTACCACTCATTGTTCTGTTAGTGAGATTCGTTGGCTTCCGCAAGCTGCAGCCTGAAGACCTCCCTAACCTCGACGCGCCCGATATTCAGCAGATGAAGCGGTTCAGCCGCATTGCACTTACCGTAATTGCAGTCTTTTCCGTTGCTAGTCTTTTTCCGTATTTTTTGCCGGCACTTTTCGAAATCGCTGATCGAACAGCTCTCATTATCTGGATCTTAGGGATTTGCATAGCAGCGGTATTTGATTTCCGTGCAGAATTATTAAAGAGAAAGGGGCTCGGGAGCCCCGAGAACACGCCACTGTCAAAACCAGAGGAGAAGGGGCAAGAGGGGCCAGGCCCGAATGGCACTAAGATTGGCGAGGTCGCATTGCGATGAGTCAGATACCCGTTTGATTCAAGCTTGTTTTTTCGGATGCCCATGTTCGCGGACCTCAGCGCGCTCGACCGCCGAGCGACTGACACCGATCTGCGCGGCGTTGGCTGTAGCCGCCTTACGGTCAGCTTCGGCTTTGTGGTTTCGCTCGTGGTTCAGTCCCGCCCCAATGTGAGGCGGGACTGAACTCGACTGTTAAGCCTTCGCTTTCGCCGCCGCCCTGCCGACCTTCCCGGATTCAGCGGCATCAGCCCGCTTCCGATTGGCCTGAGCACGGATTCGCTTCTGCTCGCGGTCCCAAGCCTCCGACTGCTCGACAAGCTCTCCGATAACGTTCGTCGATGACGCTGAATTGGTCTGGCGTCGCCTTGATACCGGTCAAACCCAGCAGATGGTCGCGGATGGGATTGGGTGGAGTCGGGAGACCGCCAAGAACTACGCAGCGTTGCGCAAAATCGATAGTGCTGCTTGGGCGATCGTTGGTACGACGTTTAAGAATATCGTGCCAGATGAAGAAGGTTGGAACGTACCAGGCAATGGTACGGGCGTACCAGGGTCGCCATTCTCCGAAAACCGCCCCCGCAACATCCTCGACCTAGAACCCGCCCAGCAACTCGACCTGTGTCAGAAGCTCGCCAAGGGCGGTATATGT
>JBATTL010000065.1:0-1953 GCA_049670525.1 Thiohalocapsa sp.
TCCACCAAGGGACGGGGTAGAGGTTATGGACGATCCGAGCGCGCGGCAGCAGTACGCGAATGACGGCGCGGAAGCGCTTCCAGGTCAACGAGCGGCGCTGACTGCGGCGGTTAAGCCACTTGAACAGCAGGCCGCCGGCGAAGTAGGTGTACCTCGCCAAGGAGCGGCTGTTGCCGCTCACACCGTAGTACTGGATATGCCCGCGCAGGTGGCGCACGAGGTAGGCCAGCATGGCCGCCCCGCCCTGCGTGCGCAGGCCGCGCAGTCGCTCGTTCAACAGCTTGAGCTTCTTGGTCATGCGCTTGCCGTCGGTCTTGCGCCCGACCACGAACCGGCCCCGACGACTGCGGCCCACATAGTGGGTGAAGCCGAGGAAGCTGAAGGTGCGCGGCCCTGCCGCGGTGTCGGCGCGCTGCCCGAGGGTGTGGCTACCGAAACGCAACAGCGCGGTTTTGCTCGGTTCGACTTCCAGGTCGAAGGCAGCCAACCGTTCGGTCATGGCTACCAGGAAGGCGTTGGCATCGGCCTCGTACTCGAAGCAGGCGACATAATCGTCGGCGTAGCGAATCAGGTAGGCTTTGCCGGCACAGCCCCTGGCGAAGCGTTTCTCGAACCAAAGGTCGAGCACGTAGTGCAGGTAGATATTGCTGAGCACGGGCGAGACTAAACCCCCTTGTGGGGCACCCTCGTCGCTGGCCGCGAATGCGCCGTCTTCCATGACGCCGGCCTTCAGGAAGCGCTGCACGATCCGCAGAACATTGGGATCGGCGATGCGGTGCTCCAGGAAGCGCAGTAAGTGGGCATGCGAGAGATGATCGAAGAAGCCTTTGATGTCGGCCTCGACCACCCATTGCGTTCCTGCATTGGTGATGACCTCCGCGACCCGTCGCAACGCATCATGCGCGCTGCGCCCAGGGCGAAACCCATACGAGCA
The DNA here is from genome assembly GCA_049670525.1 of Thiohalocapsa sp. Classification (GTDB taxonomy): domain Bacteria; phylum Pseudomonadota; class Gammaproteobacteria; order Chromatiales; family Chromatiaceae; genus Thiohalocapsa. The sequence goes on from JBATTL010000065.1 coordinate 935, forward strand.
GTCGCAAAACTCCGGTTCCCAGATGGCTTGCAGAATGCGGCTAAGCCGATCCTGGACCAATCGGTCCTCGAAGCTCGGCACCCCGAGCGGCCGGTAGCGTCCATCCCCCTTGGGAATGTAGCTGCGCCGCACCGGTTGCGGCCGATAGCCCATCCGGCGTATCCGCGCCGAGAGGTCCTCCAGTCGCACTTCCAGGTCCTTTCCGTAATCGTCTTTTCTTACCCCATCGACTCCGGGCGCCTTGTGTCCTTTCTGGCGCTCGAAGCTTTCGCGCAAACCCTCGGGCTCAGAGAGCAGCCCCATCAGGGCGTTGAACCGCTCTCGTAGGCGTTCGCGCGCCATCAGCGTGAAACGCTCAAGTTTGGTTGTCACGGGCTTCAGTCCTCTCGGCGTAGGGCCGTGTATCGCTCTCGCGTTATCTCAAACCGCCACCCCTTTACTCGACCCGCATTACCGGGCGTCAACGCTACTATGGATGGCTCCGACTTCCACGCATCACCGCCCGTGTTCTCGCTTTCTACACTTGTTCACGGGTGCCCACCTCCGGCGGACCGATACATGGATCTCCCTGGTTACCACATGTTCTCAATGTCAGGCTCGACACGGCCTCGGACCCCGGGGAGTACCCGCGTTGCTCGCCGTTACGCAACGCCAATTGTTGCCTGCCGGGGGGCCAAACCCGTCGGCACTCTCCAACGACAAAATTTTCGGGGCTCAACACCTTCAGGGTCGGCTCCACCCGTTACCTTTGCACCTCGCCTGCTTTCGCGCCTACGCATCGACACGACTGTTACCACCCGCGCCGCAAGGCTCGATACTGGGCTCGCGGCGCACGATTACCCAGGCGGGACTCCCACCCGCTAGAACACGCGGCCTTGCCAGGCCGCACTGGCCCGAATGGTACTAAGATAAGCGAGATGGCATTGCGGCAGTCCGGATAGTCGCTTGATTCAACGTTGTTTTCTCGGGTGGCCATGTTCGCGGACCTCAGCACGAGCGGCCTTTCTCGGTTTGGTCAG
>JBATTL010000066.1:0-3425 GCA_049670525.1 Thiohalocapsa sp.
GCGCCGCGCGGGGTGTGCCCTGGGGGCCGTAGCGGCGTTCACCGAAGAGGTGAGCAACACTGGTGGCACAGACCTTCTCACCACCGGTCACTTGTCCGTCTCTTTAAGCGGTCAACTGCTCTTTCTAGCGTCACCTATACAAGCGGCGACATGCGCAACAGTGGCGCCTCATCGTCCCTCCCACGGATGCCGCTGACTAATCAGCATTTCCGGAAGCCAGCGGATCTTCAAGCTCCATGCACACTCGGCGCTCGTGGCTACTCCCCGTCATCCTGTTTGTCCTGGGCTTGAGCGGATGTTCGAACCAGCCGGTCGAGAGAAGCGAGCCACCGGACCCGGTGCCCAAGCACGACTACCTTCCGCTGGAGGTCTTCTACGACCTCATGGCCGATGATCGCCGGGCATCGGCGGCGCTGGAGCGGATCGACGCGGACTGGCGAGATGCCTACGCGGCGATGTTGTTGGATATGATCTACTTCAGTACGTCACCGGAGATCGACGCGAAAATGACCCGGTCGTTGGAAAAGGCTTCGGGTCTGCGTGTCATTGGCGATTACGATCCGGTGTACCGGTGGCTCTGGTCCTTCGATCCCGGTCAGCATCCGCAGTACGCCGAGTTCATGGCCACGATCTACGCGGAAATCGACCTGGGTTTTGGCGAGTATTTCGACGACAACCCGAAATCGTTGATCCGTTTGGACGAAATCCTCTGGGGTGGCGTGAATCGCGACGGCATTCCGCCGCTGAAGAATCCGGAAATGATCCCGGCCGCCGAAGCGGCGTATCTCGACGATGACAACATCGTCTTCGGCGTGGCTATCGACGGCGATGCCCGCGCCTATCCGAAGCGGATTCTCGCATGGCACGAAATGGTCAAGGACGAGGTCGCCGGACGGCCGCTGACCGGTGTTTATTGCACACTCTGCGGCGCGATGATTCTATACGACAGTAACGTAGACGGCGTGCAGCACGAGCTCGGCACCAGTGGGTTTCTCTATCGGTCGAACAAGCTCATGTACGACCATGAAACGAAATCGCTCTGGTCAACCCTCACGGGTGAACCGGTGGTTGGTCCGCTGGTCGGCAAGGGTATCGAACTAAAGACACTGTACGTCGTGACGACGACCTGGAAGGAGTGGCGCACCCGCCACCCAGATACGCTCGTACTGTCCCTCGATACTGGCCGCGAACGCGACTACACCGAAGGCGCGGCGTATCGCGACTACTTCGCGACCGACCGTCTCATGTTCGCGGTGCCGAAGCTCGATCAGCGTCTGCGAAACAAGGCCGAGGTTTTGGGGTTGCGCTACCATAACGCTCCACTCGCGATCTCCGCCGATTTTCTAAACAGAAACCGCGTCTATCATGATCGCACCGGCGGTACTGAATTCGTCGTGCTGACAGATCCAAGCGGCGCAAATCGCGTCTATGAGGCGCCGGATGTCAAATTCTCGCAGTGGGATGGCATTGACACTGCATTCGACCGCTCGGGGCGCCGGTGGACCGTCACGGAATCCGGGCTTGCCACCACGGAGGGCCGAGAGCTGGAGCGCCTGGCCGCCTATCGGTCGTTTTGGTTCGGCTGGTACTCGCAGTTTCCACAAACGCGTCTGGTCAAATAGCAACCGCGTCGTGCTAGACGCAGCGCCACGGGCTGTGGAGCCTGTTCAAGTCCAATCCCACCGATTCAAGCTTCAGTTGTTTGGAAAAACGTTTTCTGTACGTCGAGTCGCCTGGTCTCGCCTAGTCTCGCCTATATCCCGACGCCTGGGTCCCTTCTTATCGAATCCGAGCATTGCGCCCACAAGGATGCTCGCTCAGGAAGCGCGATGCTGTGCACAGCTGCTTTACAAACAATAGGCTAGCAGCGTAACCTCTAGTCATGCTTGAGGCTACCACTACAACCGCCTATCCTGACTCTCAACATGCAGAGCTTGAGCGGTTGCTTGCGCTCACTGCCGAGCAATCGCAGCTCATCGAGTGGCAGGACCGGCGCATTCAGGATTTGGAAGCGCGATTGAGCAAGGACTGCCGCAGCTTCAGGAAGCTCCCGTCCTGGGCACGGTCTTGCGAAACGCCGCCGCCACGCTCGCAACGCACGCCCAACGGGTGCAAGCCAGGCGGCGGACAAGTCCATCCAATCGCCCCGCGCAAGCGAGCCGACCTGATTGGCTACCAACTGCTGCCAAAGCTCAAGCAGAAGGTCTCCGGCTGCTTTCGCGCGTCGACCGGCACCGCGTGCTTCGTCATCATTCGCTCCTGCCTATCCTCCTTGCGCAAGCAGTCCGCCGATCTCGTCCAAGCCCTCGTGCTCACCTTCCAAGTCAGACCATTCATGCATGACCAGGCTAAAAGAATCGTTAGATTGCTTGACAAGACGCGCCGTCATTGATGAATAGATTTTTTATTGGTTTTCTTGTTATCGTCATCTCGCTCTTTGTCGTTGAAGCAACGACCGTCGCTCAACAGTCCGCCGTCGTACCCTTTACTTCAGGCATCGCAACGACCGTGGCTTCGATATTGCAGCTATTCGATCCGCAGGTCGGTGCACACGAAACAATGATATGGGACAAGGAGTCGGAATTCGCGGTGACGATCGAAGAGGGCTGTAATGGCGTGGAGGCGTCTCTTGTCCTAATCGCAGCGATCACCGCGTTTCCTGCCTTATGGCGCCAAAAGCTCATAGGGATCGCTGTAGGTGTTTTCACTGTTCAAGCGCTGAACCTGGTTCGCGTCATCACACTGTTCTACCTTGGGCAATGGAGCGAAGTCGCGTTCGAGTGGGCGCATCTCTACCTGTGGCAAGCCTTGATTATGTTGGATGTTCTGATCGTGTTCCTTTATTGGCTGCATTGGATCTCGTCTAGCAAGCAAACGCGTTGATTCCGTCCAAGATAAGCCGGGTAACCAGATTTGCCGTCACGGTACTGTTTTGGCTGCCATTGTGCTTCGCCGTTTGGTACTTTCTTTCGATCTTGTTTGTTGCGCCTATCGCGTCGATACTCGATGCGGTGATGACGACAAGCTGGCCATCGCTGATTGTTCAAGTCGAGCAAGACGGCAATCGACTGCTGGTGACGCTGCAGGTGGTATTGCAGCAATCCGCACAATCCGAGCCGAGGACCGCGCTTGTCAAATTCCATGCGCATCCGTTGGATTATTGCTATGGAATCGCTTTGTATTCCGCCCTTGTATTGGCGTCCACGCGACAGGCTAGGAGACGATTAATAAAATGGATAGTCGGTTTGCTACTGCTGTTCGTGATCGCAATGATGGGCATTACCGCGCAGATGATCGAAGTCATCATCTTTCAGAGCTTGCCGCAAGTAGGCGCACCAGTCGACTGGTCGCCTATCGCCTACAACACTGCTGCCATCGCCTACAAGATGACTTACCTTGTGCTGACTCCGGTGGCGCCGATCGCG
>JBATTL010000067.1:0-3774 GCA_049670525.1 Thiohalocapsa sp.
CGTAAGGCTTGCCCGTGGTCATCACCGCATAGGCAACGCGCGCCATCTTGTTGGCCATGGCCACGATGGCGACGTTGGTGTGGCGGCGCGCCTTCAGCGCCTTGGCCCAGCGACTGGCGCGGTCCTCCTTGCGCTCGAGCGTGCGCAAGACAGCGCGGGCGCCGTGGATGAGCAGGTTGCGCAGATAGACATCGCCGCGCTTGCTGATACCAAGCAGCCGATCGCGCCCGCCAGTGGAATGCTGACGCGGCACCAGTCCGATCCACGCAGCGAGCCCGCGGCCATTGCTGAACAGGGTCGCATCCTCGCCGACGGCAGCGAGCAGGGCGGTGGCACCCTTGGGGCCGATACCGGGGATTGTCATCAGGTCGCGTGCCTGGCGGTCGCTGTGGGCGATGGCATCGATCTGCGCGTCATAGTGGGCCACGCGTTCGTTGAGGTGACGCAGCTCCTCGGCAAGGCCGTGCAACTCGGCGCGGAAGCGCTCGCTGAGGCCGTTGTCAGCATCCTCCAGGATCTCCGGCAGGCGCCGTTGCATGGCCGGGCGCCCTTGCGCGACCTCGATGCCGTACTCCAACAGCAGGCCGCGAATCTGGTTGATCTGCGCGGTACGCCGATCCACGGCCAGGCTGCGCATGCGATGGACGGCCTGGATGTCCTGCTGCTCGATCGTCTTGACGGCGACGAAGCGCATGTTCGGGCGTTGTGCGGCCTCGCAGATCGCTTCGGCATCGGCCGCGTCGTTCTTGTTCGACTTCACGAACGCCTTGACGAACTGCGGCGCGATCAGGCGTACCTCGTGCCCGTAGCCGCGAAACTTTCGCGCCCAGTAGTGCGCACTCCCGCAGGCCTCCATGGCCACCGTACAGGGCGGCAGATTGGCAACGAATTCGCTTAGACGCGCCCGGGTCAACTTCTTGCTCAGCACCTGCCGCTCGTCGCCATCGATGCCAAACAGGTGGAAGCTGCGCTTGGCCAGATCGATACCCAACACCCTGATGATCGCCTCTTTGCTATGCTCACTCATTGGTCTGCTCCGCTACCTCGGTCTCGACTGCGTTTGCTCAAGTCGAGGATTGTGCCCCTATCGGGCGCGTTGGAGGAGCGGGGCGGACCATTCCATTATTCGTCACAATATTCTACTTGTCGAGCGTGCCGTCCAGGGGCGGATGGTAATCCCCGATTTCGGGGGTTTTGCCAATGAGCTCAAACGGATCTTCGAACAGGTCCGCCGCAACGACGGTGGGGCGCCCGCTGATTACATCCCGCAGCTGAACTTGCAGGGTGCGGCCGCGGATAGCTTTGGTCTGGCGCTGTGCTCGATCGACGGGCAGCGTCTCAGCTTGGGCGACGCGACACAGTTTTTCTCCATTCAATCGACGTCGAAGCCGATTAGCTACTGTCTCGCGCTCGAGGAGCATGGGGCCGAGATGGTGCATCGTTTCGTCGGCCGCGAACCGAGTGGCGTAGGGTTCAACGAGATTGCGCTCGACAAGGCTGATCGACCCCACAATCCGATGGTCAATGCTGGCGCGATCATGACCTGCGCGCTCATTGGCTTGGGTGACAAGGCGACGCTTTCGCCAGGCAGCAACGACGTGCTCGCGGACGCGCGCGGCTGGTCCGGCCGGCGTATCGACTACGTGCTGAAGCGCTGGGCGAAACTCTGTGGCAACGAGTTGCCACGTTTTTCAACATCAGTCTTTCTTTCAGAGCGAGAAACTGCTGACAGAAATTATGCGCTAGCGTACTTCATGCGCGAGAAGAAGGCCTTTCCAGATGACGTCGATATTCATGATGTTCTTGAATTCTACCTGCAATGCTGCGCAATCGAACTCAACTGTGAGCTGATGTCGGTCGTCGCTGCGACGCTTGCGAATGGCGGAATTTGTCCCGTAACAGGTGAGAGGGTGTTCAAGACAGAGACCGTGCGAAATTGCCTGTCACTCATGTCGAGTTGTGGCATGTACGATTTCTCGGGCGAGTTTGCATTTACCATTGGGCTGCCAGCCAAGAGTGGCGTCTTCGGCGCCGTCATGGTGGTGGTCCCGAATGTGGCTGGTTTTTGTACATGGTCGCCGAGGCTCGACGAGCTTGGCAACAGCGTGCGTGGAATTGATTTTTGCCAGCGTCTCGTTAATACCTTCAATTTCCACAGTCTCGATGACTTAAGCTGGCATTCATCAAAAAAAGACCCGCGGATGAATCCTATTCAGGTAAAGGCGAGGCACGTCAATGAAATGATATGGGCCGCTAGTAAGGGCGATCTCGGTGCAATTCAATCGCAATTACAAAGAGACGCCGCCGACGCAAGCTGTGCCGACTACGACCTACGCACGCCCTTGCACTTGGCTGCGGCAGAAGACCAACGCAACGTCGTGCAGTTCTTTATCGACGAGGCGACGCGCAATGGTCGCCACCTCGATCTGAATCCGAAAGACCGATGGGGCGGCACGCCTCTGGACGATGCGTATCTGCAAGGGCACGCGAGCATGATCGATCTCCTCGAACAGGCTGGCGCGGATCGTGGCGACGGAGCATATGGGAGTTCTGACGATGCAACAGGAGCAAAATCTCAAGCGCTATTGGACTCTCCCAAAACAGACGAACTGATCTGGGCCGCAAGTCTAGGGAACATCGTAGCGGTTCGACGACTTGCGGCACAGGGCATCCCGCTTGAGACAGCGGACTACGATTATCGCACGGCGTTGCATCTTGCGGCGGCTGAGGGTCACCTGGAGGTTGTTTCCTACATCATCGCGCATGGTGTTCCCATCAATCCGACAGATCGTTGGGGCAATACGCCCTTGAGTGACGCGCTTCGGCATGATTGCGACGAGGTTGCCGATGTGCTGCGGGCGCATGGCGGAGCATGCCGAGAAGAGGCAAGGTCGATGACGCGAACCAGCGGTAACGCGACAGAAGCTGAGGAAGCGGCGGGAGATTAGAATACTGGTAGACACGCCGAACGCGCCTGCCGTCCCCTGACCCGATGGACGCTGGCCGATCCCCACAGGGACGCAGCTACTCTACAGTCCTCATCGTGATCCGCTCGGTGTTGTCGTAGTCCGGTCAGATGGGGCCAACGCGCCGGGGGTGACCCGTCGCCATTGTGCTGCGAGCAGCTTGGGGGGCTCGCCCCAGTGGGTGGTTTCCATGGAGGCCGCGCCACCGAGCACCAGTACAGGGATCTCTGAGCATCGCGACGGCTCGGACCTCACGGGGGCGCGCATCACGAACGAGAGATCGCGAGCCAGAGGCCGTCGCCGCCATCGCCGAGCAGGTGCGCGTGCCGGTGCTGCGCTGGTTCGCCCGCAGCGGGCTGATCGAGCCGGAGGATGTCCGCGAGATGCTCGCTTGGGAGAACAGCGGATTCTCACTCGATGCCGCGGTGCGCGTGGGCTCGCATGATCGCGCTGGCGTAAGGCGCTTGCTGTTCGAATGGCTCGGCCCCTCTATATCCGGTTTGGATAACATTGCTGCCCGCTCTCGCCGTGGACGCGATGACCGGAGTTGGCCGGTTCCTGCCTGTCACAACCACGGGGTTTTTCTAGCGTAAGGAAACTCGCGCGCCCTCCCCCAAATCTTCCTTTGTTTGATTTACCGAGTATCTTTCCCGGTCTCGCACCCAAAAACCCTTCAGTTCAGACGGCGGCGGGATAGTAAAGAAACCCCTCGTTTCCTTTACTCGAGAAATCCCCGTAGTCCATCAGACAACAAGGACGGGCTTGTCCCTAAAAAGGCAAAAGCCCGGTCGGAACTTGCCTGTGGACC
>JBATTL010000068.1:0-2428 GCA_049670525.1 Thiohalocapsa sp.
GTCGATCCCTGCTCCTAGAGAAAGGCCAGCTCCGCGACGCAGTGAAGTCAGGTGGTAGCCAATCCACGTATCTCAGCATGATCCACCGTCGCAGTCTGCCGCCGGGTGCCCTGAGCCAATGTGTTTGCTGCAACGTCGTGCCAGGCCTGTGGATATGTGGACGAGTCCGCATCCCTGCGGACCGGCCCGAGCTAAAGCCGTGTGGACAACCCATGGGCCGCGCCGACACCTCGGGTGCAATACGCCAGCCCCGCGCAGGCGCGGCCCACAGGTTGCCCACACGCTCGGGCCTCTCGCCCACATACCCACAGGCCCTGCAACAAGCTGTTCTATAGAAGAATGAAGCGGTGCGTCACGAGAATTGAGTGCCAATAGTTGACAGGTCAAAACATATCAGCCCGGATGTTTCATAAACCGGCTTAGCCGGCGATGGTCCTGCCGATGTGACCCGATCTGCGCGCCACCGGAGCGGGCGCGCGGGCGCTGACAGGGCCGAATGCCGGGAGAATCCACGTGCGCGAGAGCTCAATCAATGGGGGCTGTATGGATTCGGTGGCACGCGGGCACGGTGGGGCCTGCCCGAGGCGAGCATCGCTGTCATCCGGCTGATGAAGTGCCCCCGCTTGGGGATTGGCGGGCGGCTATGTGGGCGCAGGCCAGGGCGGGGCGCTGAATAGCTTCTCGGTGACGTGTTGCAACAGCGCCTTGAGCGGACAGCTTGAGGGCAGGTGCAGGCGCACGCGGTCTTTGTACTGCACCACGCGCACAGCGAGCTTGAACAGCTTGATGATCACGCTCGCGGGCTGGGCATTGGCCAGTTCAGTGCCGACGAGGACCTCGGAGCGCAGCGTTTGGTGCAGGACGTAGGCGGCGCAGGAGAAGAACAGCCGCAGCTGATTGGCCAAGAAGCGGCTGTCGGAGGTGCGGTCGCTGGCCAGATCGTTCTTGATCATTTTGATGAAGTTCTCGTCCTGACCGCGCGCGCAGTACAGATCGCGGTAGACGCACTCGGCACTGGGCAAGTCCAAGGAGGTGACGACGAAGCGGGGATTATCGCCGCGCGCCATCACTTCGGCCTTGAGGATGGTGCGAAAGTCGCCGGGCCAGGAGCCGGCACGGTAGTCGATCTCGTGGTAGGAGCGGGTGCGCTCCGGCACACCGGCGCCGGCGCGCCGGGCGTTCTCGGTGCGTCGCGCATGGAGCTTGCGGGTGTCGGCCAACAACGGCTCGGCGCGTGGTGTGAGCGCCCGGTTACCGGCGAGGCCGAAAATGAAATCCGTCAACGGATCGGCCATCGCCAAGGCCATCAACTCGGGGTTGGAGAAGTGTCCGTCGCCGCGCAGGATAATGCGCGTTTGTGGCCACGCGGCCCGCAGCCGCTTGAGCACGCGCTTGAGAATCATCGCGTTCTCTGCGCCGGTGGGGCGTTTGCCGGGACGCAGCACCGCGGCGATGAACTTCCCCGAGAGGCCCTCGAAGAGAAACAGCGGCAAGTAGCAGTGGTTGCCGTAGTGATGATTGTAGAAGGCAAACTCCTGCTGGCCATGAGTGGCGTCCTCGGAATGGTCCATGTCGAGCACAATCACCTGTGGCGCCTTCGGGTAGCTGGCGATGAAGGTCTCAACGAAGGCCTGCGCGATACGGTAGAGGTCGCGCACGCTGACCCCGTTTTCCAGGCGCGAGAAGGTGGGCGCACTGGCCAGATCCATGGCCGCGTCAAGCGGTTTACGTTCCAGCCCAAGCTTGAACACAGGATCGCGCCGCAGCGCATTGGCGTCGTTGCCGTCTTCGTAAGCACAGGCGATCTGGTAGACCCGCTGGGCGATCAACTCACGCAGTTCGTGGGTGACATAGGACGGATGGCGGCGGTCATCGATCGCTGCGCTCAACCGCTCGGTCAGGCCGATCTGGCGATCAACCCCACGCAGGATCATGGGGCCAAAGTCTGACGACATGGCGCCGCCGTCGAAGTCGCCGCGGACACTGAACCCGGCGACGGGGGGAAAACGCAGCTGCTCTGGGGTAGACTCGGACATCGGCGACCTCGTTTAGCTTCTTCCGAAGCGTTCTTGGCGGAACGCCCATTTTATCAATGGGTTGAACGAGAATCGCCCTTTTTTATGAATAATTCGGGTTAGTGATCGTCGTCGGACCGCCAGTGTTATCGGCCAAAATTGACCCGCCAGCACCGTCGCGCTGGAAGGTTACCGAATAGTCAGTACTGCCGTCGGTGAAGGTGATATTTCCGGCTTCCGAGCCGTCGAACGAGCCGAGTTTGAACTGCCCTGAAAGGTTGGCAGAAATCTCGGCGATCTCGATGTACTCCTCGTCGCCGAAGTTCTCGAGCTCGTCGAGCTGTCCGATCCACGCGCCTGAACCGTATTCAGTGTCGAACAAATAATCATCTTTACAGAGGTTGGCCGCACCA
>JBATTL010000069.1:0-2460 GCA_049670525.1 Thiohalocapsa sp.
GCAACGAGCCGCCAACCGGCAATGGAAATCCAAACAGCCGAGAAGGGCAGGGCAAGGCAACAGACGCAACAAGCAAACCTGTTTTTTGAAGTCGTCGCCGACGGTTTCTCGCAAGAAGACAGGCTCAGCTTTTGAGCGAGTGGGGAAGATAGACTCTCAAGACGGAGCTTGACATACGATAGATAATAGAAAAAACTATCGTATCGTTTCAGGAAAATATCGCAAATAGGGGGAAACGGTAAAGTTGTCGGTTTTACGCGAAGAAAACCGACCGATGGGAAGAATAAAAGAACTCGTGCGCCTGGCGACGCTAAAGCGCCACGGCAAACAAGGACACATCGCCGAAATACATATCGTGGACGAGGGCGACGGATTCGCGCTCAAGGTTTACTACCACGAGTCGGTGGAAGGCGCGAAAGTGCGCTACCTCACGGGTAGCCAGAAGCCAGGGAGACGCAAGTTGTCGTCGACCGACACGGCATGGAACTTAGTGAAGGAGCTGGAATTGCGCAAAGCGCAAATCCGTCTACCGGAAGACGAAGACGAGGCACTGATCCGCGAAGACAACGCGGACAGCGAAAACACCTGACCCGCTCAATCCGGCGAGGCCAGGGACAAAAAAAGTATCAAGCGCGTGGCGATGGAAACGGGCGATGCCTTCAAGGCGAATCGCCGGATGGGCTGTACAACAGTAGCGAGGCGACTGATGAGTACACACGCGCACAGGCGTACCTGCCTTGTGTTCAGCATGGCGTTGTTGGCACTGGCACCGGAGATCGCCAGCGCCAACATTCTGGACAACTTCGGCACCGCCATGCTGAACGTTCTCAACAACAACTTCCTGCGCGCCGTTGCGACCATCGCGGTCATCGGCACGGGGATCATGGCCCTGTCCGGGCGCATCCAGTGGATGATCTTCATCACCGTCCTGCTGGCGGTGGTGGTCATCTTCGGCGCTGCCGGCATCGTTGATTACATCCAGCAAAACGCCGCCGTCGCCGCGCTGACCCCGCCCGCGATCATCGCCCGTGTCGTCTGACCCCCTGTTCGTCGGCATGACCCGCCCGGCCATGCTCCTGGGGGTCACGTACTCGGGCCTGATCATCAACATGCTGGTCGTCGTTCCGGCGTTCGTCATGCTCAACGGCTTCTGGCCGCTCCTGGCCGCCCTACCGCTTCATCTCGTGCAGTGGCTTCTGTGCCGTTGGGAGCCCCGCTTCTTCGACCTGATCCTGGTCTGGCTGCGCACGAAGGGCAGCGCCAAGGACCGCCACCTATGGAAAGGCTCGACTTATCGCCCTTGAGCATCGACGGGCTCAAGCAGCACCGGGCCGAGCGCCTGGTGTCCTCCGTGATCCCGGTCGAAGGCCATCTCACCGCGGGCGTCGTTAAGACGCACGGCGGCGCCCTGGTCGCTGCCTTCGAGCTGGCGGGAACCGCCTTCGAGGCCAAGACCCTGGAGCAGCGCGACCTCTACAAGGAGCAGCTCAACATCGCGCTGCGCAACATCGCCACGCCGCGCCTGGCGCTCTGGTCCTGCCAGCTACGCCGACGCGAGCACGTCGATCTGAGCGCGACCTATCCCAATGCCTTCGCGCAACAGGTCGCCGATGGCTACGCCGCCCTGCAACAGCGGCGCAGCCTTTACCGCAACCGTCTGCTGCTTTTCCTCGTCTACCGCACGACGGCCCTGCGCCGCGAAACGTCGCTGAGCAAGAAAGTCGACAAGCGTCTGGTGCGCGATCTGCTGATCGCCGGCATCGATGCGCTCGAAGACATCGCCGTCAAGCTCGGTGCCTCCCTGCGTGACTACGGCCCACGGCGCCTGGGCATCCACCAACAGGCCGCCCCGGGCATGGAAGGGCGCCCCGGCAATCGCTTTTCACAAATCGGCGAAGCCTACAGCCTGCTGCTCAACCACACGGCGGCGCGCGTGCCGGTCGGCCCCTTCGACATGGCCGAGGCCATCGCCAGCAACCGCCTGCTCTACGGGCACGAGGCGTTCGAGATCCGCCAGCCGGCAAAAAGCGTCTATGGGGCCGCGCTCTCGATCAAGGAATACCCCGAGCGCACCTACCCGGAGATGTTCCGCTCCATCATGGACCTGCCGTTCGACTGCAATTGGGTGCAGTCCTTCGCCTTCGCGGAAAAAGAGACGGCCCGCAAGCTGTTCGTGCAGCAGCGCAACCGCCTGCTCTCGTCCGGGGACGAGGCCGCGAGCCAGATCGCGGATCTGGACCAGGCCCTCGACGACCTCATCAGCAACCGCTTCGTGGTCGGGGAGCACAATGCCACGCTCGTCGTCTACGGCGATAGCCTGCCGGCGCTGAGCGACAACCTGTCGAAGGCACAGGCGGCGCTCTCCGATCCGGGCTGCACCGTGGTGCGCGAGGACATGGCCGTGGAAGGGCAGGTGTTTTCCACCCTGCCGGGCAATACGCACTACCGCGCCCGCACCGC
>JBATTL010000070.1:0-4923 GCA_049670525.1 Thiohalocapsa sp.
CTCCTAGGCGCAGCGCTGACGGGCTCAGCGCTTTCCCTGACGCATGTCCTGTGCCCTAGCGCTGCCGATTCGGGCAAATACTAAGGCTGGCGTCGCCAAATGAGTTGAGAGGCGGCGCTGTGGCAGCTCTTGGCGCCGCGGCGATGTCTTCCGATCTTGCTCTCCTCCCACAACGGGACGTCTATGCCGACTGAAGTAATTCTTGATCTTCTACTGCTCGATGCCCTCGTGCGCCGCTCACAGGCCGGCAGGCAATGGCACAGCAACAGCTTGCTGTCGAGCGGCTGACCCGACGTGACCACTCGCATCCTGCACGTATCCGACCTGCATTTCGGCCGGGAGCAGCCAGCCTTGGTCGCTGCACTGGAGCGCCAGAGCCGCGATCTTGCACCGGATCTGGTGGTGGCGAGTGGCGATCTGACGCAACGCGCACTCCGATCCGAGTTGGCCGCGGCGGCCGCCTTCCTAGGTCGGCTTCGTGCTCCGGTGCTCGCCGTACCAGGGAATCACGATCTACCCGGGGTCACGCCAAAGCGTTTCGTCGATCCCTGGCGGCGCTGGCGGACCTACTTTCCCGCCGGTCTGGAGCCAGTATTCGAGGAACGCGGTTGCCTGGTCATCGGCGCCAACAGCGCCAGGACCTGGGGCGCGCATCCCGATTGGTCTCGGGGGCGTCTGAGCCGACAGCAGATCGAGCGCATCGCTGCGCGCATCCAACGCTCCGCGGCAACCTCCGGTCAGCGCCCGCTTTGCGTGCTGGCTGTACATCATCCGTTGCTGCTAACCGCGGCCGGCAGCCATCGCGGGCTGCTCGGGGGTGGCAAACAGGCGCTCATGCAGCTGTCTCGCGCTGGCTTGGACCTGGTGTTGGGAGGGCATGTACACCTAGGTTACGCCGGAACCGCGGGCGGCATGGTGGTCGCACATTCGGCGACGACGGTCTCGGACCGGTTGGTCGACGAGATGAATGGCTTCAACCTGATTATCGGGGATGCGAAGGCGCTCAGGATCCAGGATTGGCGTTGGGCAGCCCCGGCCTTTCGCAAGCTGACCGAGGCAAGTTTCGTCCAGACCGGGGTCGGTTGGGAGCGCACGGCTTGACCAGCAGCTCGACGACCCGAGGCGGCGAACGCAGCATGCTCGCCGACCGGTTCATTTGCGCCGCCGCCAGGTGCATTTGAGCTGCCGACGGTGCTGTCAAACCCCGTTTCCGACGGGCAGATGCGGTGTTGAAGTCATGCAGAAATGCGGGAGCAATGGCCAATGGCTCGACTTGTCGATTCCGGAACCCGCCGCGGGTCAGGGCGGCTGAGCATGTCGACGTCGGCAATCGCCGCAATTGTGGTCAATCGCCGCTCGGGCACCCCCGGCGCTCAAACCGAAGCGCTGATTCAACGGCTCACCGAACAGGTCCGAAGCGCCGGACTGGATGTGTGTTTGATCGACTTCGCGTGCGACCAAAGCGACGCCGATCAATGGCGGCGGAAGCTATCTGTCTGTATCGAAAAAGGCGCGCGCGAAGCGTATGTGCTCGGTGGGGACGGCACCGTGCTGGCCGTCGCCTCCGCGCTGCTCGGTCGCGGCGTTACCCTCGGTTTGGTCCCGTTGGGGACCGCCAATTTGCTGGCCCGCGACCTGGGGATGTCGATGGACGCGGAAGCGGCCGTCACAGAGCTGCGTCATGCCCGCCCGCGGTACATCGATGTGGGCCGCGTCAACGGCGAGCTGTTCCTTTGCGCATCCATGCTTGGGATGACCACGGACCTGGCGCGAACACGAGAAGCGGCACGCGGCCTCGGGGCGTTGCGCTTGCTGCCTCGAATGCTGCGCAAGGCCTACTTTTTGGCCAAACGGTATCCGTTTCGTGCCATGACACTCGATCTGGACGACGCGGTACTAAAGGTCAGTACGCGAGCGATGGTGATCTCGAACAACCCGATCGAGCCCGAGGCGGGCCTCTATCCAGGACGACAACGGCTCGACACAGGGCGTCTGGGCATCTATGGCGTGCATGAAGGACCGCTCTACGATTTGCCCAGGCTGGGCCTGAGTCTGATTTTAGGTAACTGGCCGGCGGAGTCCGGCATCTTCAACCACGCCTCCGCACACGCGGTCATCCGCACCAGAAGGCCACATCGCATCACCTTGCTGATCGATGGAGAGCGGCGCCGGATGCGCACGCCGCTACACTTCGACATACTGCCCGCGGCGCTGCCGGTGTTGTCGCCGACCACAGCGGTCATGGACGCTGATCGCGATAATACGATGCCGCCCAACGCGTAGAATTCGGCAGCCGTGGACCATTGCCGTACTCGGCGAAAGACAAACACGGATCCGTCTGCCTGATGATGCGATCACGCCGAACCCTCGGCCCCTGTTCGGTCGAATGGGGGGCGCGCGCGTGATCTGGGGGCAGTGTGCCAGCTATTCGAAACCATGGCGGCGAATTTGGGCGAGGGTTTCGCGTTGGTGCAACACCTAGCTGCGACCCACCGAATCGTGGCGGCGGATCTGATCGGCAAGACCGGATTGCTACCCATCGTGGGGATAGAACGCGGCATGCGCGTCGAGCCGAACCGGCTGTGATGAATGGGAGCCAGATATGACACGTCCAGATTGCACGCCGCGCTGCCTACTCTGTTGGCCACGAACGCCGTTACGGCTATCATCGCCCTAGGCACCGGGCCGGTTCTCGCTTTATCGGAAGAAACACGAAGCCAGGAAGGCGAATCGACGCAGCGCGTTGCGGAAACAGGCTACTTGCGCCTGGTCGGCAACTCGACCAAACAACGCGACGAGCGCGGCGATGCCGGGATAGAAGGCGAAGAGTCCGTAGACGCGACCCCTGCCCTGCCGCCACCAGCGACAGGTTGTCGGTCGTCAGAATCTTGCCGACCGGGGTATTCGCCGCCGATCCGTTGCACCGGCGGCACTATCAAGGTAGAAACTTCCAACCCACCTGCAGCGTGCTCAGCCCTGCTCCAGCAGTTTGCGCAGATCGATCACGCCGGCATTGGCGCGCGACAAGTAGGAGGCCATCACGAGCGAATGGTTGGCCATGGGGCCGAAACCGATCCCATTCATGATGATTGGGCTCCAGATCGGCCGCTGTGTCTCCTTCAACTCACGAATGATCTGTTTGACAGACCGGACAGCGTTCTTGTCTTCGAGGACCGACTTAAAATCGATTTCCATCGCCTCGAGCGTGTTCAGCAGCGCCCAGGCGTAGCCGCGCGCCTCGAATAACACGTCGTCGATCTGCAACCAGGGCGTCTTCTTCCATTGTGTCTCCGGAACCGGCGTGGATTGTTCGGCGGCGGTCTCGCCAGCCAGGCCCATATTGAACGACTCTTTGCCGGCCGCATGCGAGAGGCGATTGGCGAGACTGCCGAGGCGCATCCCCGCAACCTCAAGGTACGCGGCCAGGTTGTCAGCACGCGCGAAAAACTGGCCGTCCTCGTCCTTTTCGTCGGCGAGTCTGATGAAGTAGTTCTCGAGCGCCTCGATGCCGCGTTTGTATTCGGACTCCGTCGAGGGCAGTACCCACGAATCCGAGTCGTAATTGAACGCGGGCTCGGCAGTTTGCAAGTCCGGATCCTCAAGCGACTGCGACTGCGAGCGACTCATTCGGTTCCGGAGCGCATCGGTCAGATCGCGCAATTCTGTCAAGGCGCCATACTCCCAATTCGGGATGTTGTCAAGATATAGACCCGGCGGCATGATGTCGTTGCTGAGATAGCCACCAGGTTTGCGCAATAGCGTATCCGCGATGCCAATCGCGGCGGCGGTCGTGTAGCTCCCGGTGACCAGCTCGCTCTGGCCACCGCCGGTCATCTCCTGAATCGCACGCTCACGCACGTCGAAAGGATCGGGTGATTGCGACCAATAGAAACCGAGGATCAAAACGATGACGGTGGCGGTGACGAGCAACAGACCCGACGTCCACCAGAGCCCTTTCTCCTTCCAGGTGCGCGGATCGTAGAGCTTGACCACGTCGGCGGCCTTGTGCGACAGGCGCTGCCGTCTTCCAGGTGCGGTGGTTGCATCGGTATTCATTGTGTTCTCCGTTGGATCTGACTCTTGCGGCTTGTCATTCGAAAGGGCAACTGGTCATTGATCCGCGCTGCCGATGCGGAAAAGACCATGGGATCGAGGCCTATGAATCAAGGCCTAATGCGTCATGCGGTTGCTTGACGACGAGACTCGCGCCGAGCTGGGCGGCCCGTATTCTCGCTCTGTCGAGATTCGTCGAAGCCGACAGAGGGCTTGATCGACCTGAGTCCCAGCCCCGACCCCCGACCGCTGCGATGCCAAGTCGACGTCAGCTGCTCAGCCGGAACCGGCCGGTCTGTGCAGGTCGATCAAGTGGCCCGGCAACGCTTTCCAAAAATCGGGGCTTCGTGGTCCATTGCTGCGCTTGTTAGAGCGAGGTTGGCCTGCGGCCAAGAATGAACAACACAACGGCGACGATAAGACCCACCACAAACAGGATCCAGGCGATATTGGCCGCCGTGCCCGCAACACCGGTGAGACCGAGCGCACCGGCGATCAATGCGACGATCAGAAACAACAGGGCTAGATTCAACATTGAAACCTCCAATTGCTGTGATTGACTGCAGGGAGCGCGCGGCACATGCCGCAACGCTCACCGCCGAATTTAGGTCCAGTTCTCTGCGTCGACCTGACGTTCCGCCTCTTCCTTGGTCACGCCGTAGCGTTCCTGGATCTTGCCAACCAGCTTGTCTCGCTCGCCTTCGATGGCGAGCAGGTCGTCGTCGGTCAGATCAGCCCAGCGGCTCTTCGCATGGCCCTTCATTTCGGTCCACTTACCTTTGACTTGGTCCCAGTTCATCACTTATTCCTCTTTTCGGTCGATTGTGGGGCGTCTTGGTCCGCCCGCCTTGAATTCACTCTGTAGTAGGT
>JBATTL010000071.1:0-1952 GCA_049670525.1 Thiohalocapsa sp.
ACGGCAAGACCTCCGTGGAGACGCGCGACTACATCGGCAGCATCGGCACCGACGTGGCTTGCTTCGCGCACGCCGTGCGCGCTCACTGGGGCATTGAAAACACGCTGCATTGGAGTCTCGACATGACTTTTCGCGAGGACGCGTGTCGCGTGCGCCAGCCCGCCGCCCGCGAGAATCTCGCCGTGCTGCGCCACATCGCCCTGTCGCGGCTGAAGCAGGACGACGCCAAGTTCAGCCTGCGCAACAAGCGCAACACCGCCGGCTGGGATCACCGCTACTTGGCCAAGTTGCTCTTCGACGCGCCAGGCGCGCCGCCGTCAACGTCATCATCAGGCTCTCCGAATATTCGGGTGGACTGATGCGATTGCCCTGGTGAGAAGCCCAGAGCTGTGGCGTGATAACAGGGAGTATGGAAATTGCCCTACGTTCGATACGTATCCGTCTCCCCAAAGTGGCGCTTGGCATCCATGCGCGCATGGAGCACACGCACGATCAGGACGCCCTTCTCCCTCGGGACGTAAAAAACGATGTGGGATTGATGCGCGTGGCGTCTGAGATCCGGCGAAAGCTGTGCAGCGCTGCGGCCAACGCCGGGGTTGTCGGCGAGTATCTGAAAGCGCTCATGCAACCCGATCAGATAAGTGCGGGCCTGCTCCAGTCCGAAGTTCAGGATTGTGTATTCGTAGATGCCATCAAGATCGGAAGTGGCTTTACCGGACAGGCTATAGGCGGCCATCAGCTCGCAGCCGGGCCTCGACTTCCTCCATGATGTCAGTGACCGACTTGTCGCTTACGCCACTGTTCAATCCTTCCTGGATGGCCAGTTTCAACGCCTGAAACTTGGCGTTCTCCTCTTGATCGCGGCGCACCAGGTCGCGGATGTACTCGCTGTCGTTCGTGTACTCACCGGCGGCGATCTGCGCCTTGATCCACTGGTCCTGTTTGTCCGTCAGGGTGATCGTCTTTCTGGTGGTTCCCATCTCGTGCTCTCTAAGTAGCGTCAAACGTCATACTATTGGTGCATTTTAGCATATTTTCGCGTTCTGGAGAATAGAAACGGTTTGAGCTTACGTCTTTTTTTCCGTTTCCTACCGTTAGTTACTGCCGATTACCGCATTTCCTGTAAGATATGTGTCAGCGTTGACCTGAATCTGTAGTTATCTAGCCGGAGTGAGCATGCGGAGAAGTCTCTTCTCCGTGTTCTTCCTTCCCCTTCGTTTTTCATTCTCTTCTTCCGTCTTTGGATCTTGTTTTGCGTCGTCTTCGGCGCCGGTCGTCGACGGCGGGGATGGGTGTCATCGCCGATGCTTGGTGTAGCGCGGAGGGCTGGCCAGGTGAAACAGCGAAGACGACGCAAGTGCTTGCACTGCAGTGAATTGTTCCATTCCGCTGCGCGCAATGCACATCACCAACGCTACTGTGGCGGGGCGGCCTGTCGGCGCGCGAGCAAGGCGGCCAGTCAGCAGCGTTGGTTATCCAAAGCGGCCAATCGCGATGACTTCCGCGGCGCGGCGCATGTCGAGCGGGTACGGGCCTGGCGGGCGGAGCATCCCGGCTACTGGCGCCGAGAGGAGGCGCAAACGGGGACTGCGTTACAAGAAGACATCGCCAGCAGCGCGCGACGGTTCCAACAATTAGGGCAGGACATTCTGTGCGGCCGGACGCCGGTTGTTGGAGGAACACGCGATGCACAAAAACCCTGTTGGTTCCCGCCCGGCGCCGCCGGGTACCGCGCCAGTTTAGCTGGGTCGACCAGCGCCTGGTGCGTGAGCGCCATATCGGCCGTTGCACGGCCGAGGCACTGGCGTTGTATCTGTTCTTAGTCACGGTGGCCGATGCCGAGGGACTGAGCTTTTATGCCGACAGCTCCATTGCCGGATTGCTCGGGTGGTCCGAGGCGCAGGTGCGTCAGGCCCGTGCCGGACTGGTGCGTGCCGGCTTGGTCGCCTTCC
>JBATTL010000072.1:0-1526 GCA_049670525.1 Thiohalocapsa sp.
GCAAACAGGCGCATGGAAGACGAGCTGAATGTCGGCCACGACATTCAGATGAGCATGGTACCGCTCGACTTTCCCCCGTTCCCGGACCACGACGAGTTCTCGATCTTTGCAACGCTCCAGCCAGCACCTGAGGTGGAAGGCGATTTCTTCGACTATTTCATCATCGGCGATTGCTTGTACTTCTGCGTCGGTGACGTCTCGGGCAAAGGCGTTCCTGCGGCACTGTTCATGGCGGTGACACGCACGTTGGTTCGCGCCTATGCGAGCACCGACCGTTCCCCGGCGAGTGTCCTGACCAGGGTCAACGAGGAACTCAGCCGCAACAATCCCAGCTGCATGTTCGTCACCATCTTTCTCGGGATTATGGATCTCCGGTCGCGCCGGCTGCGATACACCAATGCGGGTCACAACCCGCCCTACCACGTCCGCCAGCACAGCGTCGAGCCATTCAGCGGGCGCCATGGACCCGTTCTAGGCGCAAAGGCTGGGCTTAACTACGAGGAGACGCAATGTTTGATGCGGACCGGCGACGCGCTGGTCGCATTCACCGATGGCGTGACCGAAGCGACGAGCGCTGATGACGAATTGCTGGGCGAAGTCCGGCTGAAGACCAGCTTGCAGCGATCCGCGGCGTCGCCCGTGAAGGAGCTGGTCGACTGCGTCATGCGCTTGGTTGCGGATTTCGAGCTTGGAACGGACCAAGCCGATGACGTGACCGTACTCGCACTCCGGCTCAATCGCAGCGAGGCAAGAGGAGATCGGCGAGAGACAATTCTGCTCGAAAACGAACCGAGCGCGCTCCAGGCTGCCGTCGAGGCCGTCGACGACTTCTGCCGCCGTCATCGAGTCGATATCGCCGTCAATCGTCGGCTCAACGTCGTGTTGGACGACCTACTCGCCAACGTCATTGCATACGGATTCATTGACGGACAGAAGCACGAGATCGAGCTGGCCCTGGAGATGAACGGCGAATGGGTCAAGGCGCAGGTGTCGGACGATGCGGTGCGTTTTGACCTCTTGGCGGCCGGGCGCCCGGACACCAGCGTCTCACTGGAAGAGCGCGATTTCGGTGGACTTGGCATCGAGCTGATCCGCGGTCTCTCTGATGAGGTTGGCTACGAGCGCCGCGGGAATCGCAATATCGTTACCGTCGGCTTCCGCTTGCGCGGCGGCTGAGTCCGCCGACTTTCGGTCGCCGCCCTGAAAACACCGGTCTCTGCCAGATCGTCCAGCACCAGCAGGAAACCTGCCGCAAGCTGACAAGCGATGACGACCGGGACGGCCAGTGGACCCCGGCCCAACGGGAGTGGACGTCTTGCCGCGGCTTGTCCGCCCGCGTGACGACAATCTCGTTTGTCGGTCAATGCTGCCGCCGCGTCAGCTCATCACTGCCTCATCGCGGCCAACGCCGGCGTCAGCCACATCAGGGCCGCGTCCTTCTCGTCCTCGGGTTGCTCCGACGCCAGCATCACGACGCCATCGTCGAGGGTCCAAACCAGCACCCCGCCGCCCACGGGCTCAAGGGG
>JBATTL010000073.1:0-2173 GCA_049670525.1 Thiohalocapsa sp.
TCAATGTACGGGATAATGAGCTCGGCACCCAACTGGTGCGCGACCCACCGCCCATAGGCGTAGATTTGAGTCTGCCAGGCGGCATCAGCCGCCTGGACGCCTTCTCCGATGCTGTCCCCCACAATAACGACTGTCGGATTCGCTTGGAGCGGCGCGGACAGACCGAGGAGTAGGGATGCTGCGAACAAGCCAGCCTTCGCTGTGCGACAAGTGGCGGCGATGAATGGATGATGCATGGAGTATTCCTAATTCAGTGGTCTTTCGCGAGCATCGCGCTAGATTGTGCATCCCGCTAATCAATCGTCAGGCGCTGCGGGATTGCCTTCGTCACCGGGTACGCGCAAGTGCAGATGATTCAAAGCCGGGGAAGCGGTTCCGAGACCTCGTTCCACATGCTCCAGCAGGCGATCGAGCACCTCCCCGTTGCGGTCACCGATCTTTTCGGCGAGTGCTTGATTCGGTGGCCCGGCTGCATCGCGCAGGTCATCCAAAATGCCCGCCGGCAGCGACCGTGGGTCGATCGAGCGGAGCACGGATTCCACCTCTACGCCCCGAAGCGGCGGCTGGCCGTCCAGCCGTTTAACCGCATCAGGAATCGAAGCTTGGAACGCCAAAACGCGCACCTGTAGGTTACCATCAGCGCCAACACCATCCGGTGTAGAAATCAGATATGTGCTGCCGTCCAGCAAGCGTCGCAGGGCTTGGCGAATCTCAAGTCCAAAGAACTTCGCGCTGATGCGGCGATCGCCGGAATTCGGCTCGACAACAAGATGGAATGCTCCGCGCTCGGCAAGACGTTCCAGCGTCTCCTTGACCGAGGCGTCCCGCAAGTTAACAGAAACGTGATTGCCCACGATCGTCGCAAACCCTGCATCGAGGTCGTCGGATTGTTGCTCTGTTGGGTTTGCAGTCTCGCCTGTATCCACAGGTCGTGGAGCTAGTTGCCGAGGAGGCGCTCCGTCGGCGATTGCAATCGGTGTCGCCGCAGAAGCCATGTTGTAGAAGGACCAAACTGGCAGTCCGATGCCGATGAAGAACACCAAAACAGCGAGGTGCGGCCTCGTCAAGACGCTCTCCATCCCTCTCAAACCGGCGTTTCGTACAACTGTCCCGCGCAGACGGCCTCCCAGCGAGATGCTGACAGAAGCGTCGCGAAGACTTTTCCGCTGTTCGGTTTCCTAAGGCGATTTTTGTTCAGAAGGAGACCTATCTCTTGGAATTGGCGCGCCATGTGGTGCCTAATCCGGTGCACCCTGATCGATCGTTCCCACCGCGAAGGACTGTTACCAGTTTTGGAGCTCGGGTGGTGCTATGGCGCTGTTGCTGTGGTTCAATCACTAGGCGACTGTCCAGGGCATCGTAAGCTCCAACTCGACCCGCGTCGAGGAGCGACATCAGCGGACTGACCGGCAACACGCTGTTCAACGGGCCAAAGGCCCGGTTCATCGATTTAGAGGAGAGATTGCAATGCAGACCACGACGAGTATCAAGACCTTGGCAATGATCGGCGCCCTCAGCCTGTTCGGCGGTTTGGCGTTCGCCGATTCGCACGGTGACAAGATGGAAGATGCCGCGACCAAGGCGGACGAAGCCACCGAGGCCAAGGCGATGGCAGCAGAGGCCGTCGAGGAAGCCAAGGTGAAGAAGGAAGAGGCCGTGGAAGCGCAGGGTGAGCAGTTCGAGAAGGAAGAGGTAGGCGGCATCACTGACTTCAACAACAACTGATACGGCGACGCGATCTGGCGACATCTTGTCGCCAGATCAGTTTGTGAAGGGCGGTCGCGAAGCGGCCGGCTAGCAAATTCCCTGCTCGCTCTGTCCGCCTGCCCTACCCGATCAAGCGACCCAATCAAGCCGTTCCCCGGCCGAAAGGCCGAGCGTTGGGCGATTCCTGAATTGTCGGCGATCCTGATCTTTGGAGTGCGTGATGCCAAACTGCCCCGAAACCGCGTGGCAACAAGCCCGATTTCAGCGGGATGGGCCTATGCCGGTGACGAACAAGACATCGATGCGGGCAAATCAGACTCGTTCTCTGGGGAGTGGCCGTGGGAGGGGCTGCTGCCAAAGGCAGCGCGTCGACAGCGCCATTGGATTCGTAACCTCGGCAGGTGCAACCAAATGACGAGATTCACTGTCCTCGCGGCAATTGCCGGCATCGTTGCGACGGTCGAGC
>JBATTL010000074.1:0-3474 GCA_049670525.1 Thiohalocapsa sp.
GATACAGATGGTCTTGCAGGTGGGCATCGAGCAGGGCTAACTGTGCCGGGGTGAGTCCACAGGCACTGCCCCGGTAGGCCACCTGGCCAAGGGCCTCCACGCCACCTTGTTGGTAGCGCCTGTAATGGTTGCGCACCGTATTGGCGTCGACCTGCAACACCTCGGCGACGTCCTCCGCGCTCCACCCCGTCGCCAGCAGCACCACGGCCTTGATTCGGTCGGCCTCGCGCTTGCTGCGCGCGATGCGGTGCGCGTTGCGCAGTCCCTCAAGCTGGTCGGCTGGTAGGGAGTAGTTGTTCATACCGAAAATGATACTAGCTTTATCTGGCGGTTACAGTAGGCTCCTGAGAGAAATTCTCAGATGAGATCGGTATACTTGCTGAGTCTTCGCGATTTCATTGAGACGGGAGCGGGGCGCCCCTCTCCCAACGATATACCGATATTCTTTGGCGATTCGGTCACGAGTAATACGGCCTGAAGCAGGATCGCAGCGTTTACGCCTCTAACGCTAGCGGGGCTAGATCCATTTGGCGAGCATGAGACTTGATGGGGCTTGTCGGGAGGTTTGGCGTTTCTCGAATGGCAGGAGAACGGTCGGGCAGGGCGAGCGGCAGAAACCGCTTAGTTGTTCTGTGCAAGCCTGCCGATTTTTTGGCGCTGATCTCGGCATCTCAATCCCGTGGTCTGCGTCGGATTCGGCTGGGCGGTGCTTTTTCTGGCACCGCTGTATCCGCATCAGGTCTTCGCCTTCCCGTCCTATCAGGTGGGTCTGTTGCTGTTGCCCATGACCGCGATGCCGGCCATCATGCCGGCCGTGGCAGGCAAACTCTATGACAGCCGAGGCGTGGAGATCTGCATCGCGCTGATCGCACTGCTGGCCGTCGTCTCCTATGCCCTGCAGTTGCTGAGCAACGACCTCTCTCGGTTGCTGTTCGTGCTGGTGTTATTCGGTGCTGCCTGGGGCACGGGCAACGGCATTGGCGTGCCTGTCGCCCTGTCCAACCGGCGCGACGGCGGCAATACCGGTGTCGTCAGCGATGCCGCCATCACCGTGTTGAACATCGGCGGTGTCATGAGTCTGAGCCTGATCGCGACAGTGTTCCATAGCGTGCAGATTGCCCAAGTCGACGCCCATGCGAACAAGCTGCATGCCTTCACCGAGGCCTATGACGTGTCGATTGCGCTTTTGCTCGTGCTGAGCGTTGTGCTCCTCAGCCTGGCCGCATGGTTCGGGAGGCGGGTCTGAACTCGCCGTCGGCGAATGGTGATCGATGCCGGGTGCCGCCGGATACCGCTGGCCATGCAGGCTGGACATCGGGCGCGATGCCCCGTCTCCATCTCCATCGGTCCGCCGGGTGGCGATATCAAAGATCGAACGCGATCGCAGGAGTCGACCGCGTGCAGGCGGAGACCAGAGGCACCAGAATCCCGTGGAGCTGAGTCTGGACGGCGTCTTCTTTCCGGCCTGGCTGCTCGCGGCGCTGCTTGGGCTTCTTCTAGCGCTGGCGCTGACGACGCTGGCCAACTGGACCGGCCTGTCGCGCCTGGTTTGGCATCCGCCGCTGTTCTTTACCGCGCTCGTGGTCTTTTGCACGGTCGTCGTCGGTGTGACGTTGGTGCCTTCCTTTTTTGCCTGACTGCCGGGCCTCGAGGTTTGCGATGAGTGATGCATCTACCAGCTGGCAAGCATTGCAGACTGGTGTCCGCTTCCTGGTGACGCTGGTCATGGTCGCGCTCGCGGCCGGCGCCGTCTATTGGGTATGGCAGCAGCGCCAGGCGCACCCCTGGACGCGTGACGGACAGGTGCTGGCGCGCGTGGTCAAGGTCGCTCCCAGGGTTGCAGGGCCGGTGCTGGCCGTGCACGTGACCGACAACCAGCTCGTCGCCGAGGGCGACCCGCTGTTCGAGTTGGACCCGGCGCTATTTCAACAGGCCCTGGCCCAGGCCAAGGCCGATCTGGCACAGATCAAGGCCGAGGCGACAGACGCCGACGCCGATGCCGCCCGCGCCAAGGCATTGCTCGAACGGCAAGACCTGTCACAACAGGACTATGACGCCAAGGTTGCGCAGCAACGCTCCAAGCGGGCGGCGGTTCAGTCCGCCGAGGTCGCTCTCGATATTGCTGCGTTGAAACTCGGCTACACGGCAGTCGCGGCGCCGGTTGCGGGCTTTGTCACCAACCTGACGCTCGATATCGGCAGCTGGGCCGGTGCCGGCGAACCCCGTTTGGCGCTGATCGACGCGGCGTCCTTCTGGGTCGCTGGCTATTTCAAAGAGACCGATCTTCGCAGCATCCAGCCCGGCGATCCGGCGGCAGTCCGGTTGATGGCCTATCCGAACAGGACCCTGACCGGTCGCGTGCAGAGCATCGCCTTCGGTATCGAGCAGCGCAATGCGGCGCTCGACATCGGTGGCTTGACGGACGTGAGTCCGACTTTCGAGTGGATCCGGCTCGCGCAGCGAGTGCCGGTGCATATCCGACTCGACCCGCCACCGTCGGACGTTGCATTGCGCCTTGGACTCACCGCCAGCGTCGGTGTCAATCCGTTGCCTGATGCCGGCCGGTGATACTGGCCAGTAACGTGGGCCGACGC
The DNA here is from genome assembly GCA_049670525.1 of Thiohalocapsa sp. Classification (GTDB taxonomy): domain Bacteria; phylum Pseudomonadota; class Gammaproteobacteria; order Chromatiales; family Chromatiaceae; genus Thiohalocapsa. The sequence continues at coordinate 2,595 of JBATTL010000074.1, forward strand.
GCGGCCTGCCGGTCGCTCGTGATCGGCACCGTAAGGGCCGTCTTGCGATGACGCTGTGGAGCGGCAGGGCCGCGATCAACGCGCTGAAGACCACGATCGGCATCATCGTCGCATGGGGTATCGTGCTTCGGCTGCAATGGCCGAGCCCTTTTCTGGCACCGGTGGCGGTGCTGTTCCTGCAGACGCCCTATCTCGGTACTTCGCTGCGCAAAGGGATGATGCGCATCGTCGGTACGCTGGGCGGTGCGCTGGCGGCGCTGGTGCTGCTGTCGTATTTGTCGCAGCAGCGCTGGCCGATGGTCGCGGCGATCGCGGCGCTGCTGGCCCTGACGGTCTTTATGCTCAAGAACAGCCGTTATGCCTACGCCTGGTTCATGGCGGCGATCACTGTTGCGGTGATCGCCGTGCCGGCTTCGCTGCAGCCGTCACTGGCCTTCGAGCTGACGGTGTACCGCACGGGCGAGGCGATTATCGGCATTTTCGTCGTGGCCGTGATCAATGGTCTGTTTTGGCCGCAGATGGGTGGTGAGGCATTTGATCGTCGCTTTGGCACCGCGCTTGAGCATCTTGCAGCGTATATCCGCCAGCTCGGCAGCGCGATCGAGACTCCCACAGAGACGCTGCTCGAGCCGCCGTCGCCGGCGCTTCAGCGCGCCCCGATCGAGCTGCGCGAGATCCTGACGGCCGCTGCACTCGACACCGGCTCGATGCGGCGGCTTCGGCTGACCTATGAGGCGGAGATCCAGGCGCTTTCACGGACTCTTGGCGCGCTGATGGCGTTCGCCGAGACGCTTCGGCTCGGGGCCGAGGGGAACCGCGCCTTCCTGACATCCGGCCAGCGTGCACGGTTGCGGTCTGTACTGCAGCACCTGGCCGATGC
>JBATTL010000075.1:0-6957 GCA_049670525.1 Thiohalocapsa sp.
CTTCCCGCCTTGCCCGAACGGAGCGTCCCAAGCGCGCCAATGCGGCGTTGCAATCCTTGGAAATAGAGCCCGCTAGTCCCTGCGCCTTGCGCTTTTCCTTGGAGCGTTTGGGACGATCTGAGATCCATCAAATCCGCCCTGCCGGAGTACCCGGGCGGGACGCTGGGCAATTGCGTTTCCCGTGTGGGCTAAGGATGGTCCGCCCTTTTTCGCGACCTCATAGTAGTCGCTGATTTTATTGGCCATCCTGGCCAAAAATCAGACGGAACCCGAAAACGCGGTTTCCGGTTTCCTTCATTTTCAAGCACTTGGTTGCTTGAAAATGCCGGGCCGTCAGTGGCCCGGACGGGAAACGCGAAAAATCGGCGTTTCCCTTAAGTCGTTGGAAATGGCGCAATCCGAGAATCGCACTTGTCGGATTGCGTGTTGGTTTATTCCATGGATGGACTAAATCAGTTGTTCCCAAGGGCAATTCAGCGCGCTAGAAGGCCCGGTGTCGGGGATTCTTGGATCAACCACCGTTGCCTCCCACCCCATCGGAAAAGCGCTGATCTTCAAGCGTTTTTCATGATCTCGGAGGCATCGATGGCGGCAGCCCAGGATTTGAACGCTCTGGTAACGGATCGGTTTCACGAGCTGCGAGACGCCTTCGCCCGCATCCACCGAGAGCGCATGGCTGGGCTGCCTATCCTAAATCCGAGCTTGACAGTCAGTGTTGTTGGGGTGCGGAAATGGCGAGACGACTGGATCGCCATGCTGATAACACCCTGGTCCATGAATCTGATCGTCCTGCCTGGGCCTGAGTCCGCGTTCGTACCTGGCGCCGTGGGGAGCAAACAGGTTGTTGAGTTTCCCGCGGGCAGTTTCGAGCTGATCGCGTCCGCTGAAGAGGGGGTCGGCGCTTTCGCGGCCTGTTCGATGTTCTCTCCAATGCACGAGTTCGCGGATCAAGCCGTGGCCGATGCGACAGCGGAGCAGATTGTGACCGCGCTGTTCAATCCTGCCGACGGCACAGCCGCGCGTTTCCATTCGGAACAGGCCGCGCCCGAAGTTGAGCCGAAACGCCCGGCGATTAGCCGTCGGGATCTCCTTCGCGGCAGACTCGGGGGACCAAAGCCGGATTGAGTCGCGGACTCGGCTGCCGCGGAAGCCGGCGGAAGCATTCGGATACAATCGGAGGGCTAGCCGATGCGAGGCCTCTGATGACAGTCCTGACGCGATGACCGACAACCGCCCCACGGTACTCCTGGTGGACGACGAACGGCTGTCGTTGGAGACCATGTCTCGCATCCTCGACGAGCAATTCGATGTCCGCGTCGCGGCGGGCGCGGCAGAGGCCGAGCAGATCCTGGCGGACGATTGGGTTCAGGTCTTGGTGTCGGATCAGCGAATGCCGAGGACCACCGGTGTCGAGTTGTTGGCGACCGTCCGTGAACGTTGGCCCGACGTGGTGCGGATCATCATCTCCGGCTACACGGACGCCGAGGACATCATCGACGGCATCAACCGCGCGGGGATCTACCAGTACATCACCAAGCCTTGGCACCCCGACAATTTGCTTCTCACGGTCGGCAACGCCTGTCGACTCTATCAACTTCAGCGCGACAACGAGCGTCTGTCGCTGGAAAATCGCATCAGTGCCGCGAGTCTTGAGAAACGCTTGGCAGAGCAGCGTGGTCGGCTCAAGCGCAGCTTTCGGCTGGACGCTGTGGTGCGAGCGCCGGACAGTCCGCTGAACGCGGTCTGTGATCAGGTCGCTCAGATCGCTCCCTATGATATCTCCGTGCTGCTGACCGGCGAGTCCGGCACCGGCAAGGAGCTGTTCGCCCGAGCGCTGCATTACAACAGTCTGCGTGCGGAACGTCCGTTTATCGCCGAGAACTGCGGTGCGCTGCCGGATCAACTGCTGGAAAGCGAGCTGTTCGGTCATCGCAAGGGCGCTTTTACCGGGGCTGTCGGCGATCACGTCGGGTTATTCGAACAAGCTGATGGCGGCACCATCTTTCTCGACGAGATCGGCGAAGTGTCTGCGGCGTTTCAGGTGAAGCTGTTGCGGGTATTGCAAGAAGGTGAGGTCCGGCCGTTAGGCAGCAATCAGCGTCGGCGTATCCGGGTCCGGATCGTGGCCGCCACCAACCGCAATCTGGAGCAGGCCATGGCCGATGGCAGCTTCCGGCCGGACCTATACTATCGTCTCGCCGGGATCGCGCTGCATCTGCTCCCATTACGAGAACGTCCTGGCGACATTGCGCCGATCTGCGAACAGCTGCTCGAGGATGCGGGTAAGGCGTTCGGAATCGCCGTGGCCGGGCTCACGGACGAGGCTCTGGACTTGTTGCGCGGCTACGCCTGGCCCGGCAATGTGCGGGAGCTACAGAACGAGATCCAACGCATGCTGGTCCTGAGTGGCAGCGAGGATAGATTGGGCATCAGCTTGCTCAGCCGCAAGGTTCTGGGCCAGACGCTCAGGGCTGGCGCAGACGCACCGGAGAGGTCGACACTGAAAGAACGGGTCGACGCGCTGGAGATCGCATTGTTGCTTGACACCTTGCGTCGTCATGCCTGGAACAAGACGCGTGCCGCAGAGGAACTTGGCCTATCGCGCGTCGGGTTGCGGGCCAAGCTGGAACGCTATTCGCTCAGCCCAGGAACCCATGGATAAGTTGTTTACCAGGACCATTCTTCGACGCTGCCCTGCCGGCATTGTGGCGGTACAAACGGCGCTCGTTCAGAAATGTTGTTGATGGTGCAGCGAAAGCGAACACCACCGGCCTCTGTCTTTATCTGAAAGTGCAGGCCGAAGTTGCCTGGCAACTGCGCGGAGCGCAGCACGAACACGTAGCGATCCGGCTCGCTCGCCGTGCCTTTGGGTTGGTATTCGACGCCGGTCCAGACTTTGCTGATCACGCCAAAAGTAGCATCGTAGGACCCACTATCGCCACCGTATGCTGTGCCCGAGGCTGGGGGCAGGCCGAGGTCACTGAAGTTCGCTGGCAGTTTTCCCTCGCCGTAGTAGAACTCGCCAATGCGGGTCTTCAGTGCGGCGAATTGATAGTAGCCGTCGACGGATGCCGCGCGAATCAGATAGTCTTGATAAGCAGGTATTGCGATCGCCGCCAAGATGCCGATGACCGCAACAGCGATCATCAGCTCGATCAAGGTGAATCCGCCTCTTCTCGCTCTGCCCCCTCGGCTCGCTCTGCCCATAGCCTTACCCCGAAGAAGGCTTTGTTACCTGCTATTGCCATTGACTCCGGTGAACTCGATACCGTCCATTGCAGCTCGTGCGTTCAGCCGAATCCAAGTTGCGAATCGATGATTCGAAGGTTGGCGACTGTCGCGGGCTGCAATGACTTGACTATGAAGCGTACATCATGCGGTTCGCGCTTTTTGCTAGGCAGGTTCCACTAACGATCGGTACAGGATCGCTTCGGAGACGCTGTTTTTTGGCCAATCTGGCCAACAATCAGACAGAATCGGACAAGTCGGTCTTCCGGTTCCTGGATTTCGGTCGCTTGGATGACCAACTCCGCCGGGGTGTCTTACCCCCGCGCGAGAAGCGCTAGATTGTTGGGCGCGTTCCTTCGTCTTCGAGGAGGCATTTGCGACGACGGGCAGTGGACGGTCCTGGCTGAGCCGATCAAGACTGCATCGGATTCGATCGTCTTGCCGATTTCGGGGGTCCCTTCAGACGCACATAGACGCTGGCCACGAACAGCAGCAGGTTGATGGACCCAACCACGACGAAAGGCGCGCGTGGGTCTATCGCGTCGAACAGCTGTCCTCCGGTGGATGTGATCAGCAGTATGCCGATCGCGCCGGAGATGTTGAACGCACCGAGTACGGAGCCGCGCCTATTGGCTGGCGCCTCCTGACCGATCAGCGATTGGGCGCTGAGAAACACGCTGATCTGCCCGATGCCGAGTAAGATGAAAAAGATGAGGCTGTTTTCTCCAAGCGGGTCATTGAGCAGCAATAGGGCGAGGTTGCCGATTGCGGCCAACACCATACAGATCGCCAACGCTGTGACACGGTCGAGCCTGTCCAGCAGCGGGCCGAGGATCGGTGCCCAGACGAGTGCCGCGATCTGCGCGATGACGAAGATCAGCGTGCCGTTCATCACCGCTTCACCTGAGTCCATGCCCGCCGCCTTACCGGCCAGCGTGCCCCACAGGATCAGGAAGGTCGCGTTGACGGATTGATCGCCGCGGGCGATGAATGCTGCCGAGTAGGCCAGCAGGATGCGTGGATTCCGCGCTTGTGAGAAACCGCTGACGAACAGCTCCCGCACACTGGGCCGTTCCTCGCGTTTGATGGGGATACCGGCTTTGAGTCCGAATGCCACCAGCACCGCCGCAACGATACAGAGGCCTGCGACCAGGAAATGGGTAATACGTCCCGCCGTATCGCCGTCATAGCCGTTGCCCATCAGCACGCCGGGCAGCGCGCCAAAACCCTGGTTGGTAAAGACGATGCCGAGCCCGCTGAGGACGCCCACCATGGCGACCAGCTTCCCACGCGACTGCTCCGCAGGGTAGTCCACCAGCACGGTGGACAGCGCGCCGGCCACTGCGACCACGCCCAGCGCGTAGACGAAACGGTAGAGGTAGAGATCACTGACCGACTCGGCGAACGGGTAGAGGATATAGGTCAACGCGAGTAGACCGAAACCCGCCGCGTACACTGATCGTCGGCTGATGCGGTCGATCAAGATGCCCGCGGGCATGAAAAACAACAGGGTGATGATTTCGGTCCAGAACACCAGGTTGCCGCTGATGCCGCCCTGTTCGGACTCCGGGACGTTCAGATGCTCGTTGAGGACATAGGTCTGGCCAACGGCGATGAACGTCATCAGACCGATGGACAGGAAGGCCGCACCGAAGAACGCCCATCCATGCCGTGGCAAGACATGGGGCGCAAGGACGATCGGGCCGAGCTTGCGAGGGGGGTTGTCAGCCATGGTAGGACAGCCTTGCGGAGGGGGCGGGTCTGTATTGGGCGGCGCATTGTCGCATAATAGCGGGCGGACCTTCGCGGAACTGGTCAAGATCGCCGGCTCGACGATGGGATCGAGTTTCTTACAACGGGGGTCGATGCAACGCGTCTCTGCGGACCCTCGGCGCTCCCGCAAGGCCTGGGCAGCGGTCGATATCTAGACGCGTTTCGAGGCTAGGAATGCCGATAACAGGCGACTACCCAGCTTCCCGGTACAACATGCAGCAATGGGGCCGACCCGCCTCTGGTCAAATCAATTGCTGGATTAAGGACCAGGGCTAGCTTCAGCGCTGGGACCCGATGGGCGCCCGGTCGCTGTTGGGGGGCGGAAGCGCGACCTGCTGTCAACGGAATCGATGATCAGCGCAGAGCCTGAGTTTCGCTAGGGGCGGATGTAGGCATATCCTTGGGATTGCAGTTCCGCGATGCGGGTTACGCCGCCTTTGTCTGCAATTTCGAAGCCGGCGAGAAGTTCGTCGCTATCGATCCCAAGGGCCGTTAGCGTGTTGGCACATGCCTCGAACGTCACGCCTTGCTCCTGCAGCTTCGCGACGCTGCCGCGCACCTTGTCCACGGCCTCAATGTCGACGAAGCGTTTCACGGCGGGGCCGTGGGAGACCATCACCAGCTCGATATTCTCTCCGCCGCCGACGCCGTCGATGTGGTTCTGCATATTGTTCAGCGCAAAGGCGACCTTTTCTTCGTCGGCGACGTGGTAGACGACCTTGAGCTTGTCGTCCGCCACGGCGACGCCGAGTCCGAGTACCAGAATCGAGGCTGTCAGTAGTGCGGCCATCAACCTGTTCATGAGTTGTCTTCCTCCGGTGGTTCTTGGGTTTTATAGCTGGTCGGACGCGAAGTCCGCCAGGCGCGAACGTTCGCCGCGCAGCAGTGTGATGTGGCCGCTGTGTTGCCAGTCCTTAAAGCGGTCGACCACATAGGTGAGACCGGACGTGGTCTCGGTCAGGTAAGGCGTGTCGATCTGCGCGATGTTGCCCAGGCAAACGATCTTGGTGCCGGGGCCGGCCCGGGTTATCAGGGTCTTCATCTGTTTGGCCGTCAGGTTCTGGGCCTCATCCAGAATGATGTACTTATGCAGGAAGGTGCGCCCACGCATGAAATTGAGTGAAGAGATGCGTATGCGATTTCGCACCAGATCGTTGGTAGCCGCGCGGCCCCAGTCGCCGCCTTCGGTTTGAGTCAGTACCTCCAGATTGTCCATCAGTGCTCCCATCCATGGCGTCATCTTCTCTTCCTCGGTACCCGGCAGAAATCCGATATCCTCGCCTACGGGCACAGTGACCCTGGTCATGATGATCTCGCGGTAGATGCTTAGGTCCAGTACCTGGCTCAGGCCGGCGGCGAGGGCAAGTAGGGTCTTGCCGGTTCCGGCCGTGCCGAGCAGCGTCACGAAGTCCAACTCCGGGTCCATCAACATGTTCAGCGCATAGTTTTGTTCGCGATTGCGCGCCGAAATGCCCCACACGTTGTGGCGGGACAGGCGGTAGTCATCCACCAGCTCGATCACCGCTTCGGTGTCGTTGCGCTTCTCACGCACCATGACCTCGAAGCTATCGTCGCTCTCCAGATACAGACACTGGTTTGGATACCATTCCGAAATGTCCGGACCCTGTATCCGATAAAAGGTGCGGCCTTCCTGTTTCCAGGAGTCGACTTCTTTTCCGTGGTGCTCCCAGAAATCCGCGGAAAGCCCGTCCACGCCCGTATAGAGCAGATCGACGTCATCGAGGACCTGATCGTTTGAATAGTCTTCGGCCGGAATACCAAGCACCGCCGCCTTGATCCGCAGATTGATGTCCTTGGAGACAATGACGACGGTGTGGGACTGGTGGCGTCCCCGCAACTCGCCCGCGGCGGTCAGGATGTCGTTGTCAGCGGAAGTGCCGGGGAGCGTCGCGGCGATACCTCGCCCAAGCGGCTCGGTCTGAAAGAATAATCGGC
>JBATTL010000076.1:0-2461 GCA_049670525.1 Thiohalocapsa sp.
CTGCATGCGCGCCAAGCTGACCAAGACCACCATCAGGGGTCTGCAACCTAAGGCCACCCGCTACTAGGTCTCGGACATCGAGATTCCCGCCTTTCGCATCCGTGTCACCCAGGCCGGCATCAAGACGTTTGCGCTCCGTTACCGCAACGCGAGCAACAAGACCTGCCTTTTCACCATCGGCAAGTTCGGCGACCTGACGCCCGAGGCCGCACGCGACATCGCACAAAAGAAGCTCGCCGAAATCGCACTCGGCAACGATCCGGCGGCGGTCAAGCAGAAGGCCCGCCGGGAAGCCGAACGCGCGAAGGCCACCACGTTGGGCGGGTTCCTGGATCTGAAGTATGGCCCATGGGTCGAAGCCAACCGCAAGACCGGCGCCGAGACGCTGGCGCGGATTCGCGCATGCTTCGGCGACCTGATGGCCCGACCGCTGCCTAATATCAACAGTTGGCTGATCGAGAACTGGCGCAAGGACCGGCTGAAGCAAGGCCGCTCGCCATCCACCGTCAACAGAGATTTGGTGGCGCTCAAGGCTACACTGCAGAAAGCTGTCGACTGGGAGCTGATCGACGTGCATCCGCTGGCGAAGGTGAAGCCGGCGAAGGTGGACAACTTGGGTATCGTCCGCTACCTGAGCGCCGACGAGGAAAGGCGCTTGCGCAAGGCATTGGCGGGTCGAGATGCCGAGATGAAAGCCGCCCGGGCGCGCGGGAACGTCTGGCGCGAGGAGCGCGGCCTCGATCCTATGCCCGAAACCGACGTCTACGGCGACCACATGACACCCATGGTGTTGCTGTCCATCAATACCGGGCTGCGCCGCGGCGAGCTGTTCAATCTGACCTGGGCGGACGTCGACGGCGGCCTGCTGACCGTGAGAGGCGAGGGCGCCAAGAGTGGCAAGACCCGGCATATTCCATTGAACACCGAGGCAGCCGACGTGCTGCGTCAGTGGAAGGACCAGACCAATGGGACATCGGGGCTTGTCTTCGTCGGCAAGACCGGCGCGCGATTCAACAACGTCAAGAAGGCATGGGCCGCGCTGCTGGACGCTGCCGGCGTTACAGGCTTTCGATGGCATGACATGCGGCACCATTTCGCAAGCCGTTTGGTGCAGGCAGGCGTTGACTTGAACACCGTACGTGAGCTGTTGGGTCACGCGGACCTGACTATGACTCTGCGCTACGCGCACTTACCGTCAGAGCACGAGGCGGCAGCCGTGGCACTACTGGTAGCGCAAGGATGACTACGCAGACGCTACCGCGGTGGCGCCAAACGGCAGCCGGTATTTGGTCTGATGACGAGCGTCGCGCCATCCTTAGAGACCTTGATCTGCCGCCCTGGCTGCTCGACGACGTTGCGAACGCGGCGCGGGATCTTTTCACGTTTCTGCACGGCAGGGACGATGCCCGTTTCAAACCCGAGTTGGTGCGTATTGCTTGCGATGAGCGACTGCGCGAAGTCTGGCCACAGTTATTCGCCGCCAATAGCCCGAATGCGCCGCTTCGTGGAGAGCGAGCCAGGTACGAATTCGCGCGCGCTGCTGCTTCAAATGGCTTTTAAGGGCGGCCAAATGGTGACAAAGACAGAGACGAAGATGCGTGCCGATCGTGCCGCCGTCGCGACGAAAATTCGCGCCTTGCGCAATAAGATGAGCCTTACCGACGATCCGGCCGTAACCGGTCTGTCTCTGTCGGATTTGCTGCACCTAATGGAAGAACGTGATGACCGCGTTGGCGAATCAGTGCGCTCGCTCGACTTTCAATGCAAATGGGCATGCGCCAATATCAAGCTAAATGATTTGTTGCAGCACCTGGAGGCGGTTTTGAACAATGGCTCGCCGTTGTCGAGTGCTGACATGATCGAACAAAGTCCTTTCGAACCGATCTATCGCGGCGCTACGAACGCTAAGCGCGATCAGTTGCGTTATGTGCTGATGTCGCATTTTCGACTGATTGATCCGTTTCCAGTCGAATTGATCGAGATCGCGATCGATGTCGCCTCCAACGAGGACGACACGCGAACATCACCCTTGCGCAATCGCATGAACGCTGAGCGATCGAAGGCGCGAGCGCGTCGGAAACTGTCATGAGTAATCCGACGAACAAGTTTTCGTCCGAATAGCGCAACCGCGCGCAAAGTCCCCCCTGACAGTCGTCACACCATGACACGATCAGGAGGGCCACATGACTACCGCTACCACCGCACCCAAGGTGCACCCGTCCGCCACCTTCGCCCCCGAAGGCATCCCCCAGGCCGAGCTCTATTGGCAAATGACGACCGATCAGGCCGCCGCGTACCTCAGCGTCCCCAAACGTAATCTTGAGGCGATGCGCGCCGAAGGGCGGGGGCCGCTGTTCGTGCGCTTCTCGCATCGCAACGTCCGTTACCGGCTGATTGATCTGATTCGCTATCAAGAGCGGATGTTGCGCCGCTCGACCTGCGACGAGACCGGTCCGCAGGC
>JBATTL010000077.1:0-1747 GCA_049670525.1 Thiohalocapsa sp.
TCACGATGCCGGTCAGCAGCAGGGCTAAAGACAATTTGGCGCGAAGGGATAGGCGCATTCGGGGGGAGTCTGCAGCAAGGGTGTGCAGCAAATAGGGACGCCCGCTAAGTGGCTTGTGTTGTCGGTGCCGATTCCTGGGTGCGGAGCAGTGGCTGTGGCCCCAGGCGCCATGAATCCGTCCAAGTAAACGCTGCCGCGGGCCGCTGTTGCAATGGGGGCGGTGAGATGTCGGAGCTGCGATCTGCTGCCGCTGCCTCAGGGCGCCAGCCGCTCGATAAGCCAGCGGTTGTGATCGCGGGTATAGCGAAATCGATCGTGCAGCCGGCTGTCGCGGCCTTGCCAGAATTCGATGCTGTACGGAACGACGCGATAGCCGCCCCAGAAGTCCGGCAGCGGTACCTCGCCGTTGGCGAACCGGTGCTTGATCTCGTCGATCTTCTGCTCCAGCAGCGAGCGTGATCCGATGACCTGGCTCTGGGGCGATGACCAGGCGCCGAGCTGACTGCCGCGGGGTCGGGTCGCGAAATACTTCAATGACTCGGCGGTGGGGATGCGGGCGGCCTGCCCGAGGATGGTTACCTGCCGCGCGAGTGCGACCCAGGGGAACAGCAGCGCGACGCGGTCGTTGGCGTCGATCTCTCGGGCCTTTCGGCTCTGGTAGTTGGTGAAGAAGACAAAGCCGTCGGCGTCGTAGAGTTTCAGCAGGACCGTGCGCAGGCTCGGCTGGCCATCGGCATCGATGCTGGCCAGGGACATGGCGTTCGGTTCGGGCAACCCGGACTCGACGGTCTGCCGATACCAGTGCTCGAACTGAACGAGGGGGTCGGACTCCAGGTCGTCCTGGTCGAGACCCTCCGCCATGACCCGGGCACGAAAGGCGGCGGGATCCGGGTTGTTGGCGTCGGGCGTGTTCAGGTAGGCCATCTGTCCGCTGGTCGGTGTCTGTCAGGCCTTAATGAGTTGGTGGCCGACCCGCGTGGAAAAAAGACACAGGGGCACCGGGAAGAATCGAGGTGCCCCCGCGGGCAGGGATGCCCCGCCGTTTTCAGCGGCCATAAGCCGCTGAAAATGTGACCAAAGCGAGAATCGCATTCTCGCTTTGCGGATCGAAAAATCGCCCGGACGGCAATTTCTCGAGGTTCCCACAGAAGGGGTTTCGCGACCCTGAACGCGGCCGCATTCCGGACGTCGACGCGATTGAACCACTCGTCACCCAGGTGATTTGCCGTGGCAGTGGGGCGACCGCGAGGCGATGGTCTTGCTGCGCCGTTCGCGGTGCTAACCGCTGCGATTGCGACGCAGCATTTCGTCGACCTCGGCTTCGGCGGCAACCCAGTCCTCGTGCTCGTGCCCCGGCGCAAAGTGGCGTTTTTCGGCGCGATAATAGGCCGCTTTCTCGATCAACCCCTTTCGTTCTTCGGCGCTGACCTGCGTGACGGTACGCAGAGTGACCGGCCGCTCTTGAAGAGGGCGGCTTGCTATCGAAAGGGCTGCTCTGTCGGCGACCGCCGTATGCGTCGGTGTCCTGGTGTCGGTGATCTTTCGTGAGACCCTGTTCCTTGCCGTCGTGGGCACGATCGGCGCCTTCTTGGTGACGACTTTTTTTGTGGCTGCTGTCGTAGTAGGGGCCTTCTTGGCGACGGATTTCTTAGCGGCAGTCTTCTTGCCGATCACCTTCTTGGCGACTGGCGCCGCAGTCTGCCGCACCGCCGCTTTTTTGGTGACAGATTTCTGGGTGACGGCCTTT
>JBATTL010000078.1:0-9228 GCA_049670525.1 Thiohalocapsa sp.
GGCATTGTCCGGACTGAGCGACCGCTCGTTCAAGGTCAAGGAACAAGCCGCGGCAGATCTCGCGGCCAGTGGCGACCCCGGAGCCGCGGACCTGCTCAAAGCCTTGCTCAAGGGCGATCTCTATTACCGCAAGGACGACAAACGCGTCGTTCTGGCAACCAAGACCGATGGGGGTCTGGCGTTGACCGATGCGCTGACCGGAGATGACCTCGGCACCGTCGGCCGCCGCGACGCGAAGAAGATCACCATCAACAACCGCATGCGCAACAAGCTGCGCACCAACATCGCCGCGCTGACGCTGGCGAATCCGGATCCTGGCGTGCGGCTCTCCGCGGCCCTCGAGATGGTCGCCACCGACGACGCTGATACGATCATCGCGCTGCGCGGTCAGCTCGAGCGTGAGGACGACACCGCGGTGCGCGATGCCATCAACCTGGCATTGGGCATTTCCGAACTGAAGTCCGACGACGCCGCAACCCGTCTCGCGGCCGTCGAGTCCCTGCGCGGCAGCCTCTACCCGGAAGCCCGCAACGCGCTGGCAGGTCTGATGGCATCGGAACAGGATCCCGCAGTCCTGGCCGCCGCGGAAGAAGTCCTAGCCGACATCGACGGAAAGCTCAAGATCAACCAGATGGCCGAGACCCTGTTCTTCGGTCTGAGTCTGGGTTCGGTCCTGGTACTCGCGGCCATCGGTCTGGCGATCACCTTCGGTGTCATGGGGGTCATCAACATGGCCCATGGCGAGTTGATCATGATCGGCGCCTACACCAGCTATCTGGTCCAGTTGGCGATGCCGAACGCCATCGACTACTCGCTGATCGTGGCGATACCGGCGGCGTTCATCGTCTCCGGTCTGTTCGGCATTGCCATCGAACGCAGTGTGATCCGCTTTCTGTACGGACGGCCCCTGGAGACTCTGCTCGCCACCTTCGGTATCAGCCTGATCCTGCAGCAGCTGGTGCGCACCACCATCTCGGCGCAGAACGTCATCGTCGAGAACCCGAGCTGGATGAGCGGATCCCTGACCATCAACCCGTCTCTGACCCTGACCTACAACCGGGTCTATATCCTTGTGTTCTCGTTAATGGTGTTTTTCGCGCTGTTGATGATCCTGAAGCGCACCGCGCTGGGGCTCCAGGTGCGCGCCGTCTCGCAGAACCGCGACATGGCGCGCGCCATGGGGGTGCGCTCGGCGCGCGTCGATGCGCTGACCTTCGGTCTCGGTGCGGGAATCGCCGGTGTCGCCGGCGTCGCCCTGTCCCAGTTGACCAACGTCGGCCCCAATATGGGGCAGGCCTATATCATCGATTCCTTCATGGTCGTGGTCTTCGGCGGTGTCGGCAATTTGTGGGGCACGCTGGTGGGCGGTCTCACACTCGGCGTCGCAAACAAGTTCATGGAGCCCTGGACCGGCGCCGTGCTGGCCAAGATCCTGGTGCTGGTCTTCATCATCCTGTTCATCCAGAAACGCCCGCGCGGGCTGTTCCCGCAACGCGGCCGTGCGGCGGAGGGTTGATCCATGCGTCTATCGACCCCGATGAAAGGCGACACCGGCGGCCAGATCATGCTGGCTGTGCTCGCGATCACGGCGCTGGTCGTGCCGCTGCTGAATCTCATGGTGCCGGAGACCAGTCCTTGGCACATCAGCACCTACACCGTCACCTTGCTGGGCAAATATCTGACCTATGCGTTGCTGGCGGTGGCAGTGGATCTGGTCTGGGGCTATCTCGGCATCCTCAGCCTGGGCCATGGCGCCTTCTTCGCCCTGGGCGGCTACGCGATGGGCATGTACCTGATGCGCCAAATCGGCGACCGCGGTGTCTATGGCGACCCGGTGCTGCCGGACTTCATGGTGTTCCTGGACTGGAAGGAGTTGCCCTGGTTTTGGCACGGCTTCGACATGTTCTGGTTCGCGGCGATCATGGTCATGCTCGTGCCCGGTGTGCTGGCCTTCGTCTTCGGCTGGCTTGCCTTCCGCTCCCGCGTGACCGGTGTGTATCTTTCGATCATTACCCAGGCCCTGACCTACGCACTGCTGCTGGCGTTCTTCCGCAACGAGATGGGATTCGGCGGCAACAACGGCCTGACCGATTTCAAAGACATCCTCGGCTTCGACCTGCAATCCGACGTTACCCGCATCGGGCTGTTCCTTGCGTCGGCGCTGGCGCTGGCGCTGGGCTATCTGGCTTGCCGCTGGATCGTCACGTCCAGACTTGGTCGCGTGGCCGTCGCCATTCGTGATGCCGAGTCGCGCACGCGCTTCATCGGCTACCGCGTAGACCGGGTCAAGGTCGCCATCTGGACTTTCTCGGCCATGCTCGCCGGTGTCGCCGGCGCGTTGTACGTGCCACAGGTCGGCATCATCAATCCCGGTGAGTTCTCACCGCTGAACTCCATCGAGCTGGTGGTCTGGGTGGCCGTCGGCGGGCGCGCGACGCTCTATGGCGCGGTGGTCGGCGCCATCGTCGTCAATTACGGCAAGACCTACTTCACCGGTGCCTTCCCCGAGGCCTGGCTGTTCGCGCTCGGCGGGCTGTTCGTACTGGTGACGCTGTTCCTGCCCCAGGGCATCACCGGGCTGTTCAAGATGCTGCGGCGCCGCAGGCCAAAGCCGGATAGCTCGGACCGGACCGGGTCCGGCGCCGGACCAAACGGCGAGGCAACAGCCGAGGGGGTCGGTGCATGAGCGCGATGAAGAATGACGATCAAGGGCTGTTGCGCCGCGACCGGACCTTCGACTTTAGTGCCCAGCAGCAAGCCTGGCTCCAGTTCAGGGAGGCGATGCGCCCTGACCGGACCTTTGACTTCATGGTCAACGTCAAGGACCTGGAACTGGACGTCAGTCATGGCCCGATCCTATACATCGAGGATCTCAACGTCAGCTTCGACGGCTTCAAGGCCATCAATAATCTGAACTTCTATGTCGACGCCGGCGAGCTGCGCTGCGTGATTGGCGCCAATGGCGCCGGCAAGACCACGATGATGGACATCATCACCGGCAAGACCCGGCCGGACAGCGGCAGCGCCTTTTTTGGCCAGAAGATCGACCTGCTGCGCCTGTCCGAGCCGGAGATCGCCGAGATCGGCATCGGCCGCAAGTTCCAGAAGCCCACAGTGTTCGAGCACCACACAGTGTTCGAGAATCTGGAGCTGGCCATGAGCGGCGACAAGCGTGTCTTCCCGACCCTGTTCGCCAGACTCAGCGGCGCCCAGCGCGACCGGATCGACGAGGTGCTCGGCATCATCGGGCTCAAAGAGCAGGCGAGCAGGGACGCCGGCGCTTTGTCCCACGGCCAGAAGCAATGGCTGGAGATCGGCATGCTGCTGATGCAGGACCCGCATCTGCTGCTGGTGGACGAGCCGGTGGCGGGCATGACCCATCAGGAGATGGACCGCACCGCGGAACTGCTGTTGTCGCTGCAGGGCAAGCACTCGGTGGTCGTCGTTGAGCACGACATGGACTTCGTGCGCTCCATCGCCAAAAGGGTCACGGTGCTGCATCAGGGCTCGGTGCTGGCCGAGGGAACGATGGACCAGGTGCAGAACGACCCGCGGGTGGTCGAGGTGTATCTCGGCGAGTAGAGTCCAGGCGATCACTGGAAGTCACTACATCTAAGCCAAGCGCGGCGTCGCTGCCAGACTGTCCGTTCCCGTGCATGGCAACAAACCGCTCAAGATCGGGTTGCAGCGGCACCTGGTGAAAGTCGCCGGACTTGGAGAGCAAGACCTCAGGGAATGAGCTTCGGGTGCGCCGACCGCTTTGGTCGCCCCCGTATCTGGCCGTTCATCGACTGGGCGGCATCGCGGTGGTGTCGGCAACCAAGAGACTAGCCAATGCTGAAGATCGACGGTCTCAACCAATTCTACGGCGAGAGCCACACCCTCTGGGATCTCGATGTCGAGGTGCCCGAGGGGCAATGCACCTGCGTTATGGGCCGCAATGGTGTTGGCAAGACCACACTGATGCAGAGCATCATGGGCCTGTTGCCGTTGCGCGGCGGCCGCATGCAATTCCAGGACACCGATATCGCCCGCATGCCGGCGGAGCGCCGCGCAGAGCTGGGCATCGGCTACGTGCCCCAGGGCCGGCAGATCTTTCCGCTGCTGACGGTGGAGGAGAATCTGCTCATCGGACTGCCGGCACGTCGCGACGGACTCAAGCAGGTGCCGGAGTTCATCTTCGAGCTGTTCCCGGTGCTCAAACAGATGCTCGGGCGCCGCGGCGGCGACCTGTCCGGCGGCCAGCAGCAGCAGCTCGCGATCGGCCGCGCGCTGGTCATCGATCCCAAACTGCTGATCCTCGATGAGCCCACCGAGGGCATCCAACCCAACATCGTGCACGAGATCGGCGACATCATCCGCCGCCTGATCAACGAACTGGGCCTGACCGTCATTTTGGTGGAGCAGAAGCTACCCTTTGCCCGCCGGGTCGCCGACCGCTTCATCATCCTCGATCGTGGTCGACTGATGGCCAGCGGCGTCATGGATGCGCTGACGGACGAATTGGTGCGGGAGTATCTGACGGTCTGACAAACTGATTGCCCGCGGCTCTGGGATGGCTCGCGCCGGTCTCCGGGGCTCGCACGGCAGGGCAGGGCGCCGAAACGGATCGGGCTCTTTCAGGTTCACCCCAATCCGTCGAGGGGACTTAGCACCCCCTGTCCGCCACGATTCAGCACGTACTGCCAAATCCATTCCTTTGTGGTGCATTGGGCCATTTGCGGGCCAATGCATCGGGCAGAAAGACCTCGCCATGGCTCTGTTCCAGATCCTGCTGGTGCAGCTTGCGTAGCTGCTCGAGCTGCTTGTGCAATGGCTGCTCCAAGCGCTTCGGCAATGGCACAACACGATCCTTCTGTCCTTTGCCGTCCCGCACCAGAATCTGATGATAGAGAAAGTCCACATCCTGGACCCGCAACCGCACGCACTCCATGAGCCGCATCCCGGTGCCATACAGCAGCGCGGCCATCAGATGCTGCGTCCCGTCGAGCCGTTGCAGCAGGCGCACCACCTCCGCTCGCTCCAAGACCACCGGTAGCCGCCGGGGACGCTTGGCCCGCGCGAAGTCGCCGAACTGCTCCAGTGATTGGCCGAGTACCTGTTTGTAGAGGAAAACCAAGGCGTTCAGCGCCTGATTCTGGGTGCTGGCCGCCACTTGTCCGTGGACCGCCAGCCTTTCGAGAAACGCAACAATCCGCTCCGTACCGACCGTCTCCGGATCACGATTGTCACAGAACAGGATAAACCGGCAGACCCAGGACTCGTAGGCCTGCTCGGTGCGGATCGAGTACTTGCGCCGGCGGATCTCGGCTACCAGACGCTCAAGCAATTGCCGATGATCCCGCCGCACCGCATCCAGAGCGGAGGGCGCGTTGCGCTTCTCTTTGAATCGGGCCCCCGAGACCGGCGCATCGCCCTCTGGCGCGGTATCATGCCGCGCGACTTCTCGGGCGATCGTCGGATGGGTCGCCGCCAAGGCCTGGGCCGAATCCCGCCAATACTCCCCGAAATTACGGTGACACTTTACTATTTACACCATTTTCGAGGCAGAACTGTCCCGCGCCGTCGGCGAAACACCTCGTCGGTATAGCGGGAACGTAAACGCACGATTGCGGGTGACTAGCCATTTGTTTCAAGGGCGGTTCTGAAAACAGGGGGTCTTCCTTTTTGACTTTTGCTCGTCTTAAACAATGAAAACGCCTAACGAGAGGCTCGGCTGCGACCTCCATTGCCGCACCAGCATTGAGGTTGGGCCAGACACACCGGTATGGCGCACCGCGAAGCCTATCAGGATGCGAGCCTGCCGGTGATCCACACTCGCGAGTTCAATGCCGGGCGGGCGCGTGCTTGGCTGCCGACCTTCTACCGGGTCATGCGCGAAACCGGCGAGACCCGCGAGCGCCGGGCGCAGCGCCATGCGGCTCCGCACGTCCTGGGCGATCGCCATCCATGATGCACGGGTGTGGCTCACCGCTTTCATCAGCCACTACCAACACCGTCCGCATGAGGGTGTCACCTTCTACAGTCCGGCGGATGTGTTCGAAGGCCGTGTCGAGGCCATCCTGGCGCGTCGCCAGGCCGCGCCCCTACCTGCCAATCGCACGCCGAACAAGATGCCCATTGGTTAGCCGAATTAATGTCCGTTTGGCATTATAACGTTATAACGTTATGGCGTTAGTCTGTCGATCGGAGGTGTCTTTTTATGGCTGAATTAACGAAAAGATCAACGGTTTATTTCGAGCCGGAGATCCACCATGCCTTGCGGGTGAAAGCTGCGAATACGCATCAATCAGTCTCTGAGGTAGTCAATGAGGCGGTTCGGGTGGCATTTCGGGAAGATCAAGAAGATCTAAGTGCATTCGAAGTGCGTGCCGCGGAGCCTACGCTGAGCTATGAGGCTCTGCTAAACGAGCTTAAAGCGCATGGCAAGTTATGAGCTTGCGTTCAAGAAATCAGTAGCAAGAGATTTGCGGGGTATCCCAAAGAAGGATGTGGGGAGAATTCTGGAACGAATCGAAGCCTTGCGCAGTGATCCGCGTGGGGAAGGATGCGTAAAGCTCTCTGCGCAAGAGCGGTACAGAGTGCGACAGGGAATCTACCGGATTGTCTATGAAATCCATGAAAACGAGCTTGTCGTCATGGTCGTCAAAGTTGCTCGTCGCTCGACCGTCGACAGATACAGCTAACACATGGTCGTCCCGTTTGACTTTTCCCAGTTTTGAACAATGAAGATGTCTAACGAGCGCACAAGCGCCGACGCCTTGGAGCAGGCCTCGCTCTCGCTCGAACTGCTCCAAGGCGCGGTTATGGTTAGGCGTTCGAAACGGAGGAATCACGAATCCAAGCGGCAAGTGCTTCCTCGGTCAAGGTTCCAGCCGCAAGTTGTTGGTACATGACTACCGCTTGTGCTTCGGTGGCGTCCAACGAATATCCGTTGAGTTCCAAAAATACCGCCGCAACGGTTAAAGCAACGCGCTTGTTCCCGTCGATGAACGGGTGGTTTCGGGCGAGTCCGTAGCTGTATGAGGCAGCTAAGTCGAAGATCGAAGCTGCATGTTCGTAAGCCGCTCTTTGTTGTGGCCGGGCCAACGCTGATTCAAGTAGGGTTTCGTCGCGAACCCCGGGTAGTCCGCCGTGCTCGGCGAGGAGGGTCTGGTGAATCGCACGTATAACATCCGGTAGAACCCATACCGGCTCGGTCATTTCGCTAGCTCATGGAGCGCGTTGCGGTATTTTTTCATTACCTTTTCAGCGGCGTCCATTTGGGCTCCAAAATCCTGCTGATAAGGGGTCAGCGTCAAGCCTTCAGGGGTATCCACCAAGAAAAGGATGTCGCCTTTGTCTGCCCGCAGCTTCGTCAGTGCTTCTTTTGGCAATATAATTCCCATCGAGTTGCCGATGGCGGTTACTTTCACTTTGAGCATGTTCGACACCCGGAAGCAGTTATTACGAACGTTATTACGCAGTGTAGTCACCCCTAACAAAGCGGTCAAGCCGTTCGTCGCTGCGGTTCTCACTCGGACGCCAGGCACTCCGCACCTTTTTGCGCATGGCTTCGCCATTGCCGGGATCGGTGTCGTGGATATGGAAAAAGCGTGCGAACTGGACAGGGCTGGCTTCATTGGGGTGCCGGCCGTAGCGGCGCTGCTGCGCCTCGGTCAGAAAAGGCGGCGCTTCATTGCGTCTCCTGAACCTCGGGTTGAACCTCGTCCTGTGCGGTAGTTGCTGGCACGCTCTGCCCCGTCGAGACTGCGGCCGCGGGGTTGATCGCCTCAGATCCCCCAGGTGTCGGCTTCATGTGGACCCGCGCCCAATTGGCGAAGTCCGTGAACCCACCCGGCACCAGCGCATTGGCCGCAGCGATGTGCTTGGCGTGCTCGGGTCCAAAGTAGCTGCACTCGGCGAAGTACTGGAACATCTCGCGCATCTCATGGGCGCCGGGATAGAAACCCTCGTACACCTCAGGCGGCACCTGCATCACCTGCAGGTCGTGCCCCAGCTCATTCAGCGTGGCGACCAGGTGCGTTCCACGAGTACAGGCCGCCGCACACGGCCAGGGTGCTGCCGTCGGGAAGTTGGTCGCCCGCGCTGAATGCGGCCGCCACGGCGAGGCCGACCTCGGTCACGTCGCCGGCGTGGATGACGCGAAGCGCCGGATCCATCGGCACCGCTCAGCCGCGGCCGCCGCCGGGTAGCGGCTGCGGCGCCATCATGTTGAGGAGGTTCTGGAAGTACATCGGCACCTGCACGAAGGTGTGGCGCGCGAAGCCTGCTGCCCTGACAACGCGATCGACGCGGGCCTTGCCAGTGAAGTGTATAACCTTCGAGCGCCTGCCGGTCAAGGTCTCGCTGTCTGGCAGCGTCGACCAGATCAGGTGCTGCACCCCGGCGGCGCGGGCCGCGTTTACTGCCGCGGCCCCGATCTCGGTCTCACGCGGTCCCTGGTCGGGATCCCAAAAATTCGTGACCACGAAGGTGCCATGTGCGCCCTTGAGCGCAGCGCTTAGGCTGGCTGGCTCGAGCAAGTCGGCCTTGACAGCTTCAACGCCGCGCGCTGCGAGCGCGCTTGCGGCGTCGCTGGCCGGGTTGCGGCTGGTCACTCGAACGGCGAATTTGTCTGCGGAAAGCAGCGCGTTCACCACTCCACCGCCCTGCAGGCCCGTCCCGCCGAGTACTGTCACGATCTGCTTCGTCATGGTCGTTTTTCCTTCTTGTCGACAGTGGTAACGCCACCGCGCCGGCTGGGCTGGCCCAGTTGCGTACCAGCTCCGCGATCATTGAATTAGTGCTGTTCAAGCCCCCACCCGCGCGCTCCATACGCCGCCAAGCCATTTCTTCGGCAATCTGGTTGCCCGAGCCGCAGGCATCGCACACCACCTGCACATTGAAGCCCTCTTCGAGTGCACTGATGCCGAGCAAGAGCGTGGCGATCGTCACCGGGCGCTACGTGCTGCAGGCCATCTATCCTGCGCGCGAAGAGACCCTTCGGGGACGCGCTCCACTTCAGTTCGCATGCGGCGCCGCCGCAGTGGCGACCAGCAGGCCGTCGCGTCGCAGCGTTGCCCACGATGCCTCTTGCGTCGCGCCGCCGATCGTGTTCAGCACCAGGTCAACATCCCTGACCAGGGTCTCGAAGTGCTGCGTCCGATAATCGACGACCTGCGTGGCGCCGAGGCTGGTCATGAGTTCCGTCGCGGCGCCGCTGGCGGTGGCGATCACCTCGGCGCC
>JBATTL010000079.1:0-4518 GCA_049670525.1 Thiohalocapsa sp.
CCTCCATGCCGAACGCCTCCGCCGCCCGCGCGACGCCGCGACCCAACTCACCGTAGCCGACGATGCCGAGCCGGCGCCCTGCCAGCTCGCGGACCGGTTGGCGATACGAGTCGCCCAGCAGGCAGAAGTGTGGGCTCCTTGACTAGTTGCCAGCCTGGACCGCCTGCTGCTGCTCCGCCAGACGCGTGGCCCAGCCGAGCATGATCGCAAGCGCATGCTGAACTACGGATGGCGTCGCATAGCCGGTGACGTTGGTCACGGCGATGCCGCGCTCGCGGGCCGCGTGCAGATCGACGTTGTTGGTGCCGGTGGCAGCGATGCAGATCAGACGCAGCTTCGTGGCAGCGTCCATCTCCTCGGAGCCGATGACGACCTTGTTGCTGACCACCAACTCGGTATCGACCATGCGCGCCGCGGTCTGCGCCGGACTGGTCGCCGGATAACGCGTCCAATGCCGGCAGACCAGCTCCAAGACCGAAAAATCCAGATCTCCGATGTCGATGCTACCGACATCGAGCATGGTCCCGTGCAGCCCGGCAGCTGTTCCCGTTGTGTCGTTCATCGTTTGCGGCATGCGATCGGCTCCGATTCCGTCGTCTCGGCTCTTGGCGTTTGGGATGTTCAGCCCGACTGAAGCACCCTTGTTCGCTGAGCCACGTGCGAGTAGCGCTGAACCGTCTCGCCAAGATGGTTTGTGCGCACCCCAATGACATCGCGCTCGTCGGCCACGACATAGTAGGCCTCGTACCGGCGGAATAATCCCTTCACCGCGGAGTACTACTGATCACCGGCGTACGCGAAATTGCGGACGTTGCGAACCGTCAGCATCGAGCCGTCGATGGTCAACGTTGGCGCCATTGCCACCCACAGCGACGTGTAGGGTGCCAGACCGGAAAAGAAGAGACCCTCAGATATCCACAGCCTTGACGCTGGGGTTTGACCTTGGAGACTTCGACAAAATTGCCTCAGTGCCCCGTGTCAACACCGCCTAGCCCGCGGCGAGACTATCGCTCCAGCGCCACCTTCTCGTAAACCGCGCCGAGCAGCAGCTCGGCATCGACGGCCGCGAGCGGGATGCGGTCGGACGCGTCGGTGAAGGCGCTCAGGTTCCATGAATCGTCCGGCTGGCGCACGAACAACTCCCCCTGCACTCGGTTCTGGGAGAGCAACAGATAGGCTTGCAGACTCGTCAGCGTGCGGTAATGCTTAAACTTGTCGCCGCGATCTTGGGCCTCGCTGGCATCAGACAGCGCCTCGACGATCAGGGTGGGGTTGGTGACAAGGTCCCGGCGGTCGTCGTAGAACAGGCGTTCGTCGCAGATCACCATCAGGTCGGGATAGGTGCCTACGTTGTCGGCCTCGATACGGGTGTTGAACGCCTGGTTCAGGCTATCGCGCGGGGAACAGGTGGGCGCTCTCCCCATTGACGGCGGAAGAAGGAGCGAAGGGTAGACTGTCCGGGAAACCAATCGAGCCTAATGGCCCATCTTTTCCACAAGCAATACGCATAAGACCGCTCTGGAGGCTTCGATGACAGACGCCCTCGACCCCGTCGGGCTGAATTCCCTGTACGCCTTTCTTGGCGGCATGCTGACGCTGCTGTTTACGTGGTTCGGGTACAAGATGCTTGGTCTCACCGTGGCCCTCGACGTACAGGCCCAGCTAGCGCGCGGTAACCAAGCCGTGGGGTGCCCGCAACCCGAGCAGTGCCACCGGCATCATGCAGATGTTGCCGAGCACCTTCCGCGACATCCACAAGAGCAATCCCAGCCTTGCGAGTCTGACCGAGCCGCGCTGGAATATCGCTGCCGGCGTCGACTACGACCGTTATCTGTACAAGCGATGGCTCAAACGCCTGGGCCGCTTCGACGACCATCTCGACTATACCTTCGCCAGTTACAATGCCGGCTTCGGCCGGATCAGCAAGGCTTTCCGCAAGGCCGGCGGCACCGCCGGCGAGCCTTTACCCTGGCAGCGAGTTGCGGCCCACGCACCGCGCGAGACCCGCAACTACGTCAAGAAGATTCGCGGGCTGATGGAGCGCGCTGGCGCGAAGAAGTACGAACCAAGAAGGCTGCAATGGAACCTGGCCCCGACATCGGGAGAGTCGGGGTCTTTATCAAAGACGCAACCGATCGTGCCCGCCCGCGGACCGCCGGCCAAGGACGATGTACCCGAGCCGACACCGGACTGGGACTTATTCGCCCAGTCGGAGCCGGAGTTCGAATTCGATCAGCGCCGTGCTTGGTTATGGCCATCTTCTGCGCGTCTTCGGCAACGGGAGGGTGCTGAGGACGCTCGTCTTGCATCCGTCCGATGACCCTGAACCCCGGCCTCATGGCAAACCAGCGCGCGCGCCTCGGTCGTCGCAAGGGCGGTCAGCCGCGTTCTTGAGCGTTGACCTCACATTTCGCCCCCGCTAATCTCCTGTTTCGGCACGCATCCTGGACCATCAGGATGGCTGGGATTTCCTATCCGTAGCGCTGCTAGAGCAGCTCAGATAGATAGCCCGACGTCTCCTCTGCTCATCCGCGCCCCCCGCCGTCAGCAAAACCGTCGCTGCCGCTCAGCAGAAACACCAGCGCATCCATCACATGGTTGGCCACGGCGGAGGGCGGGTCGAGATAGAGCGCATTCCAGGCCTTGGCGCGATGCTGGTCGTAGTCCGGCGCCTGCCGCGGGTGACGCTGCTCCCAGGCGAGGCGCACGGCATGGCCGCTCACGACGTCCAGATAGAGGGTGTCGTCGATGTGCAGCTCGGGATTCTTGCTCATCACAATCATCAAGACCTGCAACGCCTCCTTGTAGAGCTGCAGGCTGTCCGGTGCCGGGGTTTTGTTCAGGATGTGGGTGACGCGGTCTTTGAAGAGCTTCTCGCCGCGTGTCATGTCGGCGCACAGCTTGTGGTCCAGCCGCAACTTTGGGTTCCACTGATCACCGATGACCAAGCCGAGGCTCTGATTGACGATGTCCCAGACCCCTTCGAAAAAGCCGTCGCTGAAGCGCGCGAGGTTGCCTTGCGCGGTGCGCCATTCGTGCCAGTCCCCTGCATCGGCAAGGTCTGGGTCCAGGCTGGCTTCGAAGCTCACGCGGACCATGCCGCTAGAAGCCGACGATACGTGCAAGAGCTCCCGTTGCAGCAGGGAGTCCGTCGCATCCTGGTAGTGCTCGAGCACGTCCCGAATCCCTTTGGCGAACCGGTGTGGCGGCAGATCGATCAGTTCGTCCAAGGCATCGCTGATCGACAAGCGGGCCTCCAGTTGCTGGCGCACCGCGGTCAATTGCAGGAGTCGGCCGGTGCGGATCAGCGTCATGTCGCTGAACAGGTCAGGGTGCGAGCGCAGCAGCAGGCCGAGGTTGAGGATCAGTTCCTGCGTCAGGATCTGGGCGCGCAGATCATCGGGGTTGAACTGGCGGATGGCCTGCAATAACTCGGCTGCACCCATGGGGCGACGAAAGGTCGAGTGACGGCTGTAGGAGCGGGACACACTGAGCGCGATTTGGTGCACGACGATCTCGGTGGCGGCGCTCTCCAGGTTGATGTCGTGCTTGCCGAGCACCGCGGCGCTGAGCCGGATCAGGTCCCAGCGGCGTGCCTCGCAGGCACGCATGTAGACCTCTTCGAACAGGTCGCAGAGGCGGGCCGGTCTGTTCTCCAGATCCTGGAGCCCGGTGTCGAATGCGAGACCATGCCGAGATGCCAACAGACGCAAGACATCGAACTGGGTGTGCAGCTCCGTGCGCGTGCTCAGCAGGCTTATCAGCGCATGGTCATCCAGGGAATCGATGGGGTCGGATCGATTCGTCGCGGAATCGCGGTTGGTCTGGTCCTGGACGCTTGGCAGCAGTTGATAGCAGGGGCGATCGTCCTGCTCGCCCGCGTCGTCGGAGAACTGGTAGCCGTGCAGGATGTCGATTCGCTCGCGTCCGGCCGTGGGCAGAAATGCCGCAACGCGGCCGAGCTCCACCGGTGTACCGTCGACCTGGCCGTCTCGGCAGGCGTTCATGAAGTCGAGTAACGCGATGTGACCATCGTCCGTCAGCATACGCTCGCTCACCACCAAGACGACCAACGGCCTGCCGGGCTGGTCCCACTGCTTGCTGACATAGGTCAGTGCCATCTTGAGCCGCTCGACCAGCATGGCGTTGTCGAGGGCCAGGTAGAAGTCGTGGCGATTCATGAACTGCGGCTGGAACAGCATCTGCCGTCCATCGATGTTGTAGACGGTGCTGGTTGCCAGGCCGCGCAGGTGACGCAGGGGCCGACCGCTGAGGCCGAGGCGCGGGTTGCGGCCGAGGTGGCAGTAGGCCTCGGCCAGGGCGGTCGCCTCGTGGATCGCGACCGGCGAGACCTCGCGGCGGGTTTCCGCCTTGATGCCCTTGTCCTCCAGCTGGAGCTTCACGCTCGGCGACTCCGCAAGCAATGCAAACTGCACCCGACGCCCGCGCTGCCGTCCGACCTGCAGGCGGCGGCCGAGCGGGTCGACGTCGGCGACATCGAGCAAGCCGTCCTGGATC
>JBATTL010000080.1:0-2492 GCA_049670525.1 Thiohalocapsa sp.
GAGCGTCCAATCGCTGCCGGTCTCCGCCCTCGAAACGGCCGTCTCCGAATTGATCGGTCAAGACATCGGTGATCAGGTTCCCGTTTACCTGCAAGCGTGGGGCGGCCACGGTGGTCAGGGCGGAGGCGTTCAGGACCCTCGGAATCTTTGCTGCACAGCCGCACCCGGTAACGGTGGCCAGCAGGGCAACGCCCGGACCAGCATGACATTTGGCAACCTGAGCGCGGATTTCCCGACGCTCTCGCTCTACGTCGGCGCAAACGGGGTTCACGGTACCGATCTGGAAAACGATAATCCTTCGGGCAACTGTCTTGCTACGGGCGCCGGGCAGCCAGGAGGGGGCGGCGCAGCTACGCTGGTGCTCTCCCAGCCGCTGTCGGCTGAGACGGAATTTGCCGGCGTTCTGCTCATCGCCGGCGGTGGCGGTGGTGGCGGTCAGGGCTTGTGCAGTGGCAACATCTCGTTGAAGGGATTGAAAGCAGAACCGGGCCCCGTCGCGATTGCGACGACCAGCGGGGCCGTGAGCGCCGCCGATCCGGATAAATCGAGCGGTGGGGACGGAAACGGCGGCTGCCGCACGGGAGTGACTTGCGGCGCCGACGGGATCGGTGGCCTCGGCGGGGGCTCGGTGGACAACCCCATGACTGGCTGGATTGGCACATCCTCGACTTGGTCCCAAGGTCAGGGCGGACATAGCTCAGGGTTTGTTAACGAGCAAACCGTCGCCGAAGGCGGTGCCGGCGGCGGCGGCTTCGGTGGCGGCGGGGTCGGCAAATTCACCCTCAATACCCAACTGAGGGGCGGCGGTTCCGGAGGGAGTTACGCCGCCCAAGCGACCCTGAACGACAGCGGTGCGCCGGTGGCCAGCAATCCCACCTCTGACAGCGGCTCGGTGGTGATCAGCCTCGACGTCTGCCTGACCTACCCGTCCATCGCGGCCTGTCAGTCATCAAGCGTCTCAAACGCCGACCGGCGCTGATTGGGGCGCAGAAACGAATTCAGCCTTGAGTGTTGCCGTCAGCTTGCTGATTGGCCAAGACATCGGAGACCAGGTGCCCCTCTGCCTGGAGGCTTGGGGTGGTCGCGGCGGTTCTGCGGGCCTAATAAGTGGGAATTGCCCCGGCGCCTTTGGCGGAGAGGGCGGATCAAGCGGCTATGCAAGATCCAGTCATACCTTTTCTGGTCTCTTGAGACGAGATCGCAGTAACGGCAGCGCGTCGAACATCGCGGCAGTCACCGTCGCGTCAATCGTGACTGAAACGAACCAACGGAGAAGATCAACGCAAGCTTTGATGAAGACGATCGCGATGGCCCGATCGCTCACCGGGCTGATCGCAGCGGCCACCGTCCAAGCTCGAAACCCTGACCGGCAAGCTCAATGGCCAAGGATGCGCCCACGGCGGTCATACCGGCCCCGCGGACAAGCTCGATCCACGCCTTAGATTCGAGCCCGACTTTGTGCTGCCGGAGAGCGACGGTGGCTCCTATTCTTCGGCGAACGTCCCACGTGATACGAGAGTCCGCTACGTCCTGGAAGAGGCCAAGGCCACCGGCAGCCTGGACAAGAAGCACAACACCTTCTTCGTCGATGAATTCATGGTCAAGAAGGGTGGCAAGTTCTAGACCGTCTGGTCGCAGAAGGCGCAGCAGGATGCCTTTACGTACACCCATGGCGACGGCTGGTTCCAGTTCAGCGGCGAGAGGAACTGAGCCCCTGGCACGGAGCTTTCGTGTCAGACCCGAACCAAACAATGAGAGCGGAGAACGAGCGAACGGCCAATGCGCTTGCGGGGCGTAATGCCCCGCGAGATGGAGTTTGGACGCCACGACGACTTGAATCTTTCCAACTCACAGCAGATAAACTACCGCCTTTGGCGGTGGACTCCTCAAGGCTCCGCCGTTCCGGCGTGCGCCGAGAGGTTAGAGATGATCTCCCTCCCGTTAGCCAGACTGTAGAGAGATCATCATGCGAGATTGGCAAGGCCAGTCCCATGTGAAATGGTACTGCGAGTACCACGTCGTGTTCGTGCCTAAGTACCGTCGGCGATCGATCTACGGCACATTGCGCCGGGAGATCGGTGGAATCCTGCGCGAGCTGTGCCAACAACAAGGCCTTAAACCAACGTTTGTGTTTATGCCGTGACCGACATAAACACAAACGTTGGGTCAACTCCATGTAGATCCGCCTCGGCTACTGCGGGCTTAAGAGCCAACTCCCATAGATTCGTAAATGCACTGGAAAACGCGCGGATGACGAAGCAAGTATCTCGGTGAAGACCTTTTGGTGGGGGCAGTTGCTCTTTCACCCAATTCTCCTTACGAAAAAAATCTTGAAAATTGCCATTGACGCTCGCCCTATTCGTGTATTGCGTAGCGGCCTCTCAGGTCATGGAGCACCTCCAGATCGACGAATCCGTCTGATCTAAGACGATTGTCGTAGTTCTCTCTCCCCATGAAACGTTGAAAAGTCGAAATCTCACCATGTTCCCAAT
>JBATTL010000081.1:0-1886 GCA_049670525.1 Thiohalocapsa sp.
ATACCGGCCAGATTGTGCGCTCGGGTCACATCCCGCGCCCCCGCCAGCGTCCATGCCTCGAACGCCAGGCGCTCCTCGGCGGTCAGATTCGCCGGCAGACTCGGATGCGCCTTGCCCTTGGCGTAGCTCAGCACCTCCTTCTTGCCCATCCCGCGCCGCACGTCGCCGAGCGCCCGCAGCATCTGCTTGCTCGCCCCACCCCAGTCGTCGAACTTCGCCGCCAGGGTCGGGTAGGCCACGATCGGCGTCTGGGTCAGGTTCACCAACGCCGCGCCTGGGGTCAGCCCCAGGTACCAGAAGAACCCAAGCGCCGAGGTCTTGTTGGTCCAGGAGGCGTTCTCCGGACTCATCACCCACTGGTGCCGCTGGCGCAGCTCGCGCAGATAAGCGTCCGCCCGATCCTTGTCTTTGATCTCGTCCTTGTTCTCCTCCATCACCCGCAACTGATCGACCAGCCGCTGCCCGTGCCGCAGCTTCGCGATCTGGTGCGCCTGGTGGAACATATTGTTGCCGAAGGCCGCCAAGGCATTGTCCTCAAACCCGGCGACACCCTTGCGATGGATATAGTGGGTGCGCATGCTCGTCTCGTGGAGCTGCTGCAGATAAAGCTGATGCAGCAGATCCGCTCCTTCCTCGTCACCGCTCTTGCGCATGCGCTCAACCGCCTCGGCGACAAAGGCTTCCGTAACCCCCTCGATCTGCTTCACCGACTCCTTGATCATGCCATTGGTCACGTCCACGTAGCCGTCGGCACGCAGCATCCCCCGCGCCTTACGCGACTCACCCGGACCTGTATAGCGCCCGAAGAACCGCTCGCCGATCTCCACCAGCTCCCAGCCGCCGTCCTCCTGCTTCTCCTCGGCCCACCAGCGCACACCGAGCAGATCCGGCCGCTTGCGCGATGCGGTGTAGGCCGCATCCTCGGTCGCGAACAGCTCGCCCGCATTCTTGCCCTCTCGCCGCGGTCCCGGCGCCCCGCCCTGGTAGCGCACCGCTGACACGTAATACTGCCCCTGGCGATACAGCGGGAAGTACGGCTCGACCTTGATCTTGCCCTGCGGCGTCACGCTCGACTCGAAGTCCACGCGCATCTGCGCGATTAGCTTGTCCTTGGCCGGCGCCTCCAGCGCGCTGCTGTCCCTGATCCGCTGCACCAGCGCGTCGAACCGCTTCTGGCTGCGATCCTTGTACAGATCCCGCGCATGCCGATAGATCTCCTGCGCGCCGAATGCCTGCACCACCCAGCGCCCGTCGTCGCGCTGCACGGCCATGGTCGGCCGCTGCTCGGTCTTGTCGATTTCCGCCCGCGCCTGATCGGCCGCCTCCTTCCTGTCCCAGCCTTTGCCCCCGTTGTCGTGCACCTCACCGCGACTGAGCTTCTTCCACTGCGCCAGCAACGCCGGCCGCGCCTTCTGCCGCGTCTTCTCCGCCGGCAACAACTGCTTCAGCATCGCGATCGCCGCCGTTGTGTAGCCGCCGCGGTTGCGATCCGCCTCACTACGCGCCCAACGCCGGGCCTTTGCGGTTAGATCCGCGATCTGCTCCGGCGTCACGTCCAGCTTGGTCGGCGGAAACCCAGGCCCCAGCGGCATCTGGATCGACAACGGCTTGTGCGCCTCCGCCGGGTCCTCGTTCGCCAGCGTCGCTTGGTGGATCAGATCGAACAACGCCTTGGCGTCCGCCCTGACCTTGGGCCGCACATGCTGCTGCAACGGCCGGTCCCTGCCGCCATACACCCAGGGCGCCCAGACGTCCTCGGCGAACTCGCCGGCCTCCTCCATCATCAGCGAGCGATCCGCCTCCATCCCGCGCCGCAGCGCGTCATAGCGCTGCATGCCCGGCAGACTCGGCTCGCCCACCTCCGCCAATTGGCGCAGCGTTAAGGC